>DAOWNO010000068.1 GCA_030642525.1 Candidatus Aegiribacteria sp. | reverse complement strand
GTTTCTTTCACTCTGTGTATTTGCTGTTCTTATTGCACTTTTCGGGCTGTCTCTCCGGTCATCGTATATTCTGCTTGCAATCGATATTCTGATTGTCCTTATTTCCCTGATCTTTCTGGCGGGAATAGTGCTGCCGGATGGAGTCTCTTCATTCAAGGACAGATTCACTGATGAAAAATGGCTGCTGCTCTTCTCTTTCCTCTACATCATAGCAATTCTGATCGTCGCAATCCGAACATTGCATGAAGGAGTGTTACCGGGCGGATTAGCACTCACTGTAAAAATATCCCTCATATACAGTACTCTCTGTTCCGTGAGAGTACTCCTCGCTCATATGGGATCCTGGGCCCTGGATCACCTCTCCCCGGCTGCCATTCTTCCGGTTTCATTTGCCATTGTTATCGCTTTTGGAACTGCCATGCTGCTTCTCCCAAACGCTACTCCTTCCGGCAGCAGTATTGGTGTGATCGATGCGGTTTTCACATCTACATCGGCAACATGTGTAACTGGACTCATCGTGAGAGATACATCAGCGGATTTCACCGTTTTCGGGCAGACGATAATTCTGATTCTTCTGCAGGTTGGCGGCCTGGGGATAATGACATTTGTGGCTTTCTTCGCACTGTTTCTGGGACACAACGCCGGCCTTCGGGAATCAGCCTCGCTTGTTCAGGTAATGGATAGCGATTTTATAAACGATCTCAAAAGGTTAATGGGTTCTATTATTGGCTGGACACTGACTATAGAAAGTGCCGGAGCTTTCATACTCTACCTTGTTTGGGATGGCCAGCCTGTCGGATGGACGATGAATTTCAAGATCTGGCAATCAATTTTTCATAGTGTTTCCGCATTCTGTAATGCAGGTTTCAGTCTGAACCCCACTATTGCAGATGCTTCATCCGGTTATTTCAGTAATCCAACCAATCTGGAAGCTTTCGCGCATGTACCTGGAATCGCTATTACGATCGGCAGTTTAATCGTGCTTGGAGGAATCGGTTTCCTGATTTTAACTTCTCTTGGAGCGCACATCCTTCACAGAATGAAGACTGGGACCAGTATGCGGATGTCTGTACAGGTAAAACTCGTTCTCTTGATCACGGCTATACTCATTGTAGCTGGATTTGGATTGTTCCTTTTATTCGAGTGGAACAATTCTCTGGCCGGAATGAGTTTTTCTCAGAAGATCTCAAATGCTTTTCTCGGCTCCATAACGCCGCGAACAGCAGGATTCAATACCGTTCCCACATCTACGCTTATGCCTGCAATGCAATGGTTCATTATAGTGCTGATGTTCATAGGTGCGTCTCCGGGGGGAACAGGCGGCGGTGTAAAAACCAGCACAATCGGTGTGATATTCATGAATTTCATGTCTCTTATTCGAAGAAAACCATCCACGGAGATCTGGAACCGCAGTATTTCCCCTCATGATATCAACCGTGTGTCTGCTGTACTCCTTCTCGGAGTGATGGTTTTCACCGTTTCAGCAGGACTTCTGCTTATCTCTGAACTGAATTCTTCACAGGAATTCGGACCATTTGATTACATTTTCGAAGCAATGAGCGCTTTCGGCACTGTAGGTCTATCCACCGGAGTCACTCCAAGTTTGACCTGGACAGGAAAGGTATTAATCATACTTACAATGTTTGTGGGAAGAATTGGGCCGGCTACACTGGCTGCGGCAACCGGAAGAAAGCATGTTATGCTGTATAAGTATCCCGAAACACGGATTACTATTGGATAGAATCGGAGACGGATAATCTTGAAAGCACAAAAATTCGCGGTAATCGGTTTGGGTTCGTTTGGATACAGCATGGCGACAAAACTTGAAGATCTTGGTGCAGAAGTGCTTGCAATCGATATCAGCGAGCGCCTTGTACAGGAGATCAGTAATTCAGTCTCTGCAGCCGTAGCTTTTGACTGCACCGACGAGAATATTCTTGAAGCACATGGTCTGGCAAACATGGATCTTGTCATTGTTGCGATAGGAGAAGATTTCGGCTCGAATGTTCTTGTAACGAAAATACTCAAGGATATGGGTTTGAAGGTTCACAGCAGAGCCACAAGTAAACGCGAGGCGCGCATTCTGCAGGCAGTGGGAGCTGATCATATCTACACTCCGGAACAGACACAGGGTGTCACTGAAGCAAGACGACTCACTCTGCAGGGAGTAGAATCCTATATACCTCTCTCGGGCGGAATTGTCTTCGCGCATGTGGAAGTCAAGGAGGCTATGGTTGGCCGGATGCTCAGAGACCTGGACATTCGCCGCGTCTTCGGTCTGAATATCGCATATATCGGAAGAATGACGGACGATGGCAGGAAGTACAGGATTCCCAGACCGGACGATGTCTTCAGAGAAGACGATCACATATTCATCATGGGTACACAGGAGGATATCAAGCGCTATCTTCGGAGCTGATCCGTTTACTTTTTCTTCTTTCCATCAGTTCGCTGAGACCTACTGAAGTCAGCGCATGTCTCTGATCGGAATTAGCGTCTTTGAACAGCTGAATGCATTTATCCGGATCATCATTCTCATGTGAAATTGCATTCACAAGATATGTAATAACTTCGGGAAGCCTCTGAGGATCATCAAAAGCTATTTTCTGCTGCAAACCTTCATCCGGTATAAGAACAAGCTTTGCAAGCAAAGGTATCTCTTTCCTCATGGTTCCGAATATATGGACTGACTGCATGAAACAGTCCGTCCACCTTTCCAGAAGCACTGTATACCAGTTATTAAAAGCACTGAGAAGAAGAGATATCTCATCAATACCAATACCGGATAAGGAATGAGTTTTACCGGGGTAAAAGTATCCTGAAGATCCGGTCGAAGCTTCGTACTCAAGGTATTCCCATACTTCCGGGCCATCAAGAATTCTGCCCGGCAACCAGCCGATATCAGCCTTTCCATCAATGATAGGAAAAAGAGCTGTAATATCATCCTTGACAGTCCTGATAAGACCGGATTCCCCTTTTCCTATCAGTTTCTCATAAAGATCCATTATCTGTCCTCTGGATCCATCCAGCTTCCTTAGAACAGGTTGATCGGTCCAGCATCTGAGCAGGTATTTCAGCACATTATCTTCAACAAAGTAATAGGACAAGTACATTTCCTTGACGTCATTCTCAAGCCATTCCAGAAAATCTTCAAGTCCTTTAGCGTCCCGCCCGATAAATCGATAGGGCGTTCCGTTCTTAATAGCGTGGTAAGCTACCGGGCCGGTTCTGCTGTCAATTTTCCAGTATCCATCTCTGTGGAGGTCTCTGCTGTCAAGAGCTCCCCTGGCAAGTTCTTTAAGGTTCAGGAATCGAACCGGTACTTTTTCAAAATATGCTGCGGAGTAAGGAAGAGTTTCATTCAACAGAATATCGCTCACCTGATCAGCCTCGCTGCTCTGTCAAGCTTCGGAAGACCATCGCCAGGTGTCCATGACCAGTAAGTCAGAAGAGCTTCGCCCTTGATCAGATCAACCGGCAGCGACCCCCACACCCTGCTGTCGCTGCTGTGATCCCGGTTATCCCCCATCATGAACACATGCCCTTCGGGAACAACATAGGCCAGAAGACCGTCCTCGGTAATAATACAGTTGTTTCTTATCTCCCAGTAAGCAAGATCACGTACTCTTCCATACAGTTCATCAAGACAGTCAGGCCATGCCTGATCAAGAGGACTTTGTTCGAATTCATCCTGATAGCATAACGCCCAGTCCGGGGATGGCTGTCCGTTTACGTATAAGGTATCTCTACTCACCCTGATGGTATCACCTGCCACAGCTACAGTCCGTTTGATGAAATCCACTCCCGTCGCCGGGCACTTGAACACAAGTATCTCGCCAGCCTCCACTTCGCTTGTTGCAGGCATGAGCAGTCCGTGAGAATTTCCCCTGTAATTATGAAAAAGAGGTTCCATCTTATCTGTCCATGGAATTCGCTGTCCCTCTTCTGCTTTCATAACAAGAAGATGATCTCCCACCAGCATGGTTCCTTCCATACTCGGTGTGGGAATCCTGAATGCCTCTATTACAAATGGTCGAAGGAATCCAAAAAATATTATCAGCGCCAAAGCCAGTTGCAGTATCCAGTTTTTGATCTTATCTAATTTCAAGATACCTCCAGTATATTTATTAAAAGGGGCGAGTCAATGAAATGCGTGTTGCATCTATCATTGTCAACAGGCTAAATAGAATATAACACACACTGACAAACAGGGTTCCCGGAGTTGACACCATCTATTACCTTCTTCATTTTGCCCATGTATAAAAGACTTGGATTAACACTGTACCGGAGGTAAGAGAATGAGCAATGCGATTGCAGAGATTTACAACTACAGTACGGGTGGATTGCCCCTTGGCAGGATTGCTGCGTCAATCATCATACTACTGCTGGCTTTTGCATTGAAATGTGTCCTTAGTTCCATATTGAAAAAAGCTGGAAAGAAAAAACTTGGTTTCATAGCGGCTCTCTCGAGAGATCTGATTAAACCGGCGTCTTTCCTGATTATTATTATGGGTATCTATATCTCTCTGCTGATCCATTCATTTCCACTCTCTGCAGTTGACTGGATAAAAAAAGTATTCCTCTTCCTTCTTACGATAAACATCCTCTGGTTCATCATGAGAGCAATTGACGCCGTTGCTGAACAGATGGCTGGTATCGCAGCCGATACCGAGTCAAGGATGGATGATCAGCTCATTCCCATACTCCGCAAGCTCGCCAAATTCATCGTTGCTGTAATCGGGATCATCTTCTACATGCAGTCCAACGGATATCCTGTAAGCGGAATTATTGCCGGAATGGGTATTGGCGGTATTGCTTTAGCTCTGGCTGCCCAGGATTCCATATCGGGGATATTTGCTTCTGTAGTAATTTTTCTGGACAGGCCTTTCATGGTGGAGGATTTTGTCGAGATCAACGGTGTTACAGGAACGGTTGAGGAGATCGGGATACGTTCGACCAGAATACGCACAGTGGAAAAAACCCTCGTGACAATACCCAACAAGGAGATAATGGACTCCAATGTCAATAACTACTCCAAGCGCCCGATGAGACGGACAACATCTACCATTGGAGTAACTTATGATACTACTCCTGAAAAGATGGAAAAACTCCTGATACAGCTTCGACAGATGCTTCTGGACGATGAATTGATCGACAACGACAATGTCTTTGTGAATTTCACCGGTTTCGGCGACTCCTCGCTCGACATCGATATGAAATACTTCATACTGACAACCGACTACAATGTATGGCTGAACAAGAGGGAGGTCCTTAATCTGAATATCATGAGGATCGTGTACAAACTCGATCTGGATTTTGCTTTCCCTTCCACAACAGTTTATCTGGAAAAATGAGTCCTTCCGCGAAAGGCCACAGAGAGCGTCTCAGGCAGAGGTTTCTTGAGGCGGGAATCAGAGGGTTTTCAGACAGAGACGCACTCGAACTTCTTCTGACCTATGCAATCCCGAGGAAGGACACAAAGGAGACAGCTGCTGAACTTATTGAGAAATTCGGATCTCTTCGCAACGTGCTGAACCAGGCACCTTCGATGCTTCAGACCGTTCCTGGAATAGGTCCAGCGGCTTCCGTTCTCCTGAACCTGGCAACTTCCATCACCACGCAATCGTTCAGGTTAAAGAAGGGTACACGGGTTATTGACAGCCCTGAGAAAGTCAAAGAATATCTTGAAATAAAGATGAGTGCTCTCAGGAAAGAGAGACTTATTGCCCTTCTGCTGGATTCGAGCAACAGGCTGATTACTGAATGTATTCTGGAATTCGGAACTGTGGACAAGGCCGCGGTACATCCCAGAAATCTACTGGAGAAGGTTATTGCTACCGGTGCTACCGGTGTCATTCTGGTTCACAATCATCCCGGCGGAGCCAACCGTGCAAGCCAGGAGGATATCAGACTTACAAGGAATCTTCGGGATCTTGGAAAAAGCCTCGGATTCAGGCTTCTCGACCACATGATCATCGCTGACGGTGAAACCCTGAGCCTGAGAGAAGAAGGAGTTTTTGATTAAGTGATCGTTCTATTTATCTTTCTGATCGCTGTGGCACAATTTCCTGAGAAACTGCCTGAAATGTCTGGAAACACTCCTTCTGAGGAACCGGTATCAGATTCGGTTCTGACTGTTATCAGCATGGATTCAACGTACATTTCCGGTGGGATTCCGCATCATTACCTTGTTCAGGGTGTATGCATGATTAGAGGGTCGGAAACAGCGGATACGCTTTTCTGGATAGCCCCGCTGCCTGCTGATATTGTTCCATCATTGATCGATGCAGGTGCCACAGAGGAACGAATGCTGGAGCTTCTCGTTTCAGGACCTACATGGGTGTCCGGGTTGATGAAGGTAAAACTGATAAGAAATCCAGAGCGAGTGTCTCTTTTCAGGGCCTATCGCACATGGCTTTACGATGGAACGATACTCAATCTTGAAGCCATTATTCAGATGGACTCGGTGTTTCATGAACTGTTAAGGGAGAACCTTGATATTCCGCCGGATGTCTCAACCGACAGCTGGCTCTGGACAAATGGATTCTGGTTTGACCCTGAGAGTTTCCTGCTTCTTCTGAAGGAACCGGAACATCCTGTCATCAGGATAGGAATACCGTCAACTGAAGGGCTGGACACCCTCCTGATCGTTGACCTGCCGCTTCTCAGGTTGAATCAGGCAAACATGTATGATTGATTAACTATTCAATATTTCAAAGGAGGCTTGATGATGAGCAAGAAAATATCTGTGACCATGCTGTTCCTGGCGATGATGCTGTTTACATTTGCTACTCCTGCATTTTCCCAACTCTCGGGTATTAAGACAATCGGCGGCAGCTCTGCGGATTATACCTCCATTGAGGAGGCAATCCTCGATTTGAATTCCCAGGGAGTAGGCTCCGGAGGCGTTACCTTCCTCATTCGCGACGGGATATACAACGAGAACGACAACCTCGAGATCGTCGATGTGAACTCCTCCATAGACAACCCCGTTCTATTCAGACCTAACACGGGCGCAGAAGTGGAAATAAACATCACAATTTCCGGTGACTTCAGCTCGGCCTTCCGCATCCATAACTCCGACTGCATCAGCTTCAACGGTACCGCCCTGGGAGGAGATGACGGCGAGCGTAACATGGCGGTCAACGGATACCGCAATGAAAACGACGACGTTTTCGTCTTCTGGCTCTCGAACGGTTCGGACAACTGCACACTGGAGAACATGACCATATCCAGCATCAGTGAGCCGGAGTATAACATGGGATGGTCTACTCCAATATACTGCTCAACATATGAAGTCACCGCGCCCGAGATCGGAATGAATTCCTTTACACTGCATAACTGCGAAGTCATCGGCGCCAGCACCTGGTCGGTCTTCATGGACGGGGGAGATTACGAACTGAACGATTTCCACTTTCTGGGCAATACCTTTCGTGATTTCCAGAAGTATGGTTTACGGCTCGTAAACGGAGCAAACAACTGCATCATCGAGGGAAACGAAATCTACCAGACCTTCGACATAGCCCGGAGTTCCGTCTACGGCATAAGCGTACTCTCGGGCAATGTTGGAACATGTATCCATCATAATTACATCCACGACCTGAAACACAGCGAGCTGTCCGGCTGCCGCGGCATCTACCTTTACGGCAACGGCTGCGGCAATTTTATCTACAACAACATCATCCACCTGGAGCCAGGCTTGCAGGCCAATACGAGTTATTGCCTTGGCATGTCATCGGGCAATGGGATCGACAATCAGATCTATTACAATACCCTGTACATGGGCGGGATCGATACCCGCGGCACGGATTCCTACTGCCTGCGAATCTACAGAGAAGCAACCGATCTTATAGCCAAGGACAACCTCTTGCTGAATGAACGGGTCGGTGGCAGCGATAACGCTCATTGCGCTCTGTATATTCTGTCGGCTGAGACCATGGCGGAATGCGATTACAATTTCATATCGGTCAATTCCGACTTGGCCAGCGATAATCGCTACGTGGCCAGGATCGGCAGTACTTCGGCTGTCTATTACAACTCCCTGGCTGAACTTCAAGATGCCCCGGATTATTCACCAAGGGATCAGAACTCCCTCACCGGCGATCCGGATCTGAGTTTCCCCGACCTGCACCTGTTGGAGACCAGCATCTGCATCAGCGAGGGTATACCTCTCATCGATCTCGGAATTACCACTGATTTTGATTACGATGAGCGCGATGAGCTTAATCCTGATATCGGCGCTGACGAGTTCTACTATCCGGGTGGGGTTTCCGATGAAGGATCGCTGATACCGGCAGGTCTTATTCTGCAGGCGAATTATCCCAATCCCTTCAACCCTATGACAACGCTGCGTTTCGTCCTGGATGAAACGGCTGCAGTTCAACTTCGAGTTTACGACCTTCGAGGCTGCCTTGTGAGAACACTCGTCAACGCTAACCTGGCTGCGGGCGAACATCATGTCGACTGGCTGGGGCAGGACGACAGCGGCCACCCGGTCCCAAGTGGGATCTACTTCGCCCGCCTGAGTACCGAGGGACGAATCGAGACACGAAAAATGACTCTCATGAATTAGAAGAAGTATCGAATACTAGGAAAGTGGATTTTCAGCATTTTCGCAACAGCTCCCAAAATGTCTTTTCAGTTCCAATATTCGTAAGTTCTC
>DAOWNO010000180.1 GCA_030642525.1 Candidatus Aegiribacteria sp. | reverse complement strand
AATAAAAGCAATCTGTGGCTGAGGAAGAGAATCCGGTGACGTGAGAAAGAAGTAGTTATTAGCGGGGTGAATATCCAGAATGCTGTCCGCGACCAGTGTTGCCTGACCTACGAATTCAGAGGATTCAGTTGATCCTGCCTGCCTGCTCGCAATTGTTGTGATCTCAACAGGCCCCACCTGTGCGATGATCTTGGCGCCGAACAGCCCCTGATGCGGAATACTGTACGAGACGAATTCCGGACCTGTGATGGAAAGACTGATATCACCCATATCTATTCTCTGAATGATTTCGTCTTCGTATCCTTCGTACCTGAGACTGAGGCTGCTCTGAGGTCCCATACTCCTCTCGCTGTCGTGATCAACATCTACATGAATCTTCTCTCCAATCGTACCTTCAAGCTGTACTCTGAGCTGCTGCTCCATCTTGAGATCGGGAAATAACGATTGGCTCTGACCTTCCTGCTCAACCGCATTCGGTCTGTAATGAGTTATACCTGAGAGCGTGATCTTCTGATACCCGCTGATATCTATCTGACCGCCCTCTCCAATTGCTCCGGCCAGTATAGGAGGCATATCGATCGGCAGGTAGATTGTCGGCACCAGAGAACCCTGTTCTCTCGCGGTCCTCAGACAGGAGGTCCTGTTCACGCTCAGCCAGCTGTTACGGAGAGACCACTCGATTGTGCGATCATTAAGTTCGCCAAGAGGGAAACAGCCCATGCGGGATACAGGAATATCACCATAGAACAGGCGCCATGAAAGAAAATCACTTCTGACTGAATGCAGAAGACGCCATGAAACACCCGGTTCCACAAGTACAAAGCGGGATCGCTCAGTTTCCCAGGGATACCGCGGAATAAGCAGAGGCATGCGTATACCCACCCCTGCAACAGCAGAAACAGCAATCACCAGCAAAAACAGGTATGGCAGAACTGTGGTTTTTATTTTCATTTCTGGATTCTACTCTCCGGTTAGATCAGGGTTCCCATTCGTGTGTGGAAAGAGCTGAACCAATCGGTATAATTGTCATGTTGTCGAAAATTCCTGAAGGCCTATAATGAGATGTATATGAAAAAGCTGCAAGTTTACACATTGCGGGAGTTCTTTCCTCCCTTTCTGATATCAGCGGGCATATTCACTTTCGTGATGCTGCTTGATAAACTGCTCGACCTTCTCGACATGATAGTCAGCAAGGGCGTACCCGTCAGAACAGTTATTGAGGTATTCCTGCTGCTCCTTCCTTCAATGGTTGCCGTTGTAGTACCGATGGGTGTACTTGCAGGCGTCCTGATGGCTGTAGGCCGAATGGAATCAGATCTGGAAGTAACTGCTATGAAAGCTTCCGGCATCAGCATATTCACCTTACTGAAACCTTTGATGCTTGCCGCTCTGATCCTTTCTTCTGTAATGGTTCTTTTCAACAACTACGTCCTTCCGGACGCGAATCACCTGGCCAAGAACCTGCTCCTCGATATAGGCACCATGCGCCCGGCTGCCAAGATCATCCCCGGTATATTCGTCGATGATATCGATAATTACAGAATAATCGTCAGTGACAAGGATGATCTGACAGGCGACCTGGAAAATGTGGTGATACATGAACGGGTACCAGGTACAAACGGAAGAACAATCACAGCGCTTAAAGGCCGTATGGAACCTGTATCCGCGAATCGATTCCGCCTGGTACTCAATGATGGACAGATGCACGAACTGTCAGAAACAGGAGAGTACAGAAAACTCGATTTCTTGACCTATACTGTCGAGATAACGCGCTCGGAAGAGCTTATCAGACAGGACAGAAATAACAGAGGAGACAGAGAGCTTTCAGCATCTCAGATGAGATCTCTTGTAGATTCGCTTAAAAAACAGTCAGCCGCTCTGACGGATTCCCTGAGGATCACCGGGAGCGCGCCTCTTCTGGCACTTCTCGCTGATTCCTCGATGACATCCGGAAGAGCTGGAGTATTCCCCCCTCCTGACAGTCTGGATGACCGCACGAGGTTCAATATAGCCAGGAACTTCCTTGTCCAGCATGCATCCAATCTGAGAATACTGGTCGACAGGAAAGCCTCGGTCCAGAGAAGTATCAGCCGATACCGCGTGGAAATAGAAAAGAAGTATTCAATTCCTTTCGCATGCATTGTTTTTGTACTGCTTGGCGTACCGCTGGGTCTCTCCACCCGCAAGGGCAGCGCAGGTATTGCGCTTGGAGTCAGCCTGCTTGTGATTCTTGTCTACTATCTCTTTCTTATCGCGGGTGAGCATCTCGCTGACAGAAGAATGATGTCGCCTTTTCTTTCGATGTGGCTGCCGAATATAATTATTGGCGTATTCGGGGTTATCCTGACTTCGCGAAGCCTTCATGAGGGTAACCCGATTCCAATCGAGAGAGTGGTCTCGGGAATGGCAGCGTTCGCCGGCAGGTTCCGCCGAAACGGTATCGGCAAATCCAGCCGAAGCGTGGCAGACCGATGAATGTGCGAAAACTGGACATATATCTCGCTTCTCGATTCATAAAGATGATTATTGTTGCAGTATCTTCCTTTATCGTGATCTTTGTCAGTGTTGACGCTTTCGATCATTTCACAAGGTGGGTTGACAAAGATGTGTCTCCCGGGATTTTCCTGGAGTATTACTTCTATGGTCTGCCTTACATTATCGTGCTTGTTCTACCCGTCGCGGTTCTTCTGAGTTCCCTTTTTCTGATTTCATCGCTTTCCCGAAGAAACGAACTCGTGGCAATGCGTGCCGCTGGTATCAGCATTCCCAGAATATTCCTTCCCCTGTTTCTCGTCGGCGCTCTCGCATCTCTGTTCGAACTCGGAGTGGGAGATTTCATAGTATCAAATGCAATCTATCAGCAGAGCCAGGTTAAGCGAGTGCAGATAGATGGCCAGGAACCGATAAATTACGCCAGAAGAAGCGGGTTTGCGCACAGATCTCCCGGCGGCGCTATTCTCGATATAGGTTTTTTTAACGGTGAAACAGAAACGCTGACGGATGTAACAGTTGAATGGTTCGATGACAGTTCCAGAATCACCAGGCGGCTTGATATGGACAGAATGATCTGGTGTGACACACTCTGGACCGGAATAGGAATTGTTGACAGAGTCTTCGGTCCATCCGGAGCCCTTGTCTACATTACTTCAGATTCTCTCCCGCTTCCCGGAATTACTGAGACTCCAAAGGATTTCGGCTCAAGACAGAAGGCTCCCCAGGAGATGAATTTCATTGAACTGTGGAACTACATCCAGATGGTGGACGCAGCAGGCGGCGACTCCAGAGGAGACATGGTGGAATTCTACCTGAAGATCCTTTTCCCCTTATCCAATCTGATCATGGTAATGGTCGGTGCGCCGCTTGCACTGAGAAATCCTCGAAGCGGCAAAGCGTCCAGCATCGGTCTTGCAATTCTTCTTGCTTTCATCTTCTTCTCGCTGCTCCGTTTTGGCCAGACTCTCGGACACAAGGGAGCGCTTCCTCCGCTTCTCGCTGCAAGCGTTGCTGAAATAGTTTTTGTCGCACTTGGATTATTCCTTCTTACGAGGGCATCAAGAGCATAACTCCCGGGATATCACACATATAGGGTGTTGCTTCATCCCCTTCACTGCACACTTGCTCATTGGCACTTCAAAGTTGCATATTTTCAGCTGTTCGTACTTATTCGACAATCACACATATGGTGCTTTACTCAATTCAGGGAGGCTGAAATGCCAGAGCGCATACACAATTTCTTCGCAGGTCCGGCTATTCTTCCATACGATGTCATCAAAAAATCTTTTACCGAAGCGGTAAATTTCAATGGCCTTGGAATGTCTGTTTTGGAGATATCACATCGGTCAGCTGCTTTTGACAGCATGTTCACCGAGGCTCAGAAAAATATGCTTGAGATCATGGGTCTCTCGAATGACGATTACGCGGTTCTCTTCCTCGGCGGCGGAGCGAGTACCCAGTTCTGCGCCCTTCCTTTCAACTTCCTTGAGAAAGATAAAACTGCTGATTATGTAGTTACCGGCGGATGGTCGAAGAAAGCAGTCAAAGAAGCAAAATTCTTCGGCAATGTGAACATCGCCGCCAGCAGTGAAGACGCGAACTTCAGCTTCATCCCGAAGCGGTTCGATCTCACTCCAGGAGCCGCTTACGTTCATACTACCAGTAACAACACTCTTGTAGGCACTCAGATAAAGAACTTCCCTCAAACGGGTGATGTTCCTCTTGTTTCTGACATGTCCAGTGATTTCCTGTCCAGAAAACTCAATTTCAGCAAATTCTCGCTTATCTATGCAGGAGCCCAGAAGAATATCGGTCCATCCGGTGTCACTGCTATAGTTATCAAACGCTCGTGGGCTGAGAAAGCACGCAGGGAAGTACCTACGATGCTTGCTTACACTACCCATATCGATAAGAATTCCCTTTTCAATACGCCACCCTCCTTCCCTGTCTACATCGTTGGTGAAGTAATGAAATGGATCCTGGAGCAGGGCGGTCTCGAAGCTGTTGAAATCGCAAATAACAGAAAAGCCGGATTGCTATACGAATATATGGACGAGAACAGTGATTATTACCGGTGTACGGTAACCGACCCTGCAAGCAGATCTCTTATGAACGTCACATTCCGCCTCCCGACCGAGGAACTGGAGAAGAAGTTCATCGCTGAAGGCACAGAGAACGACCTTATTGGACTCAAGGGACACAGATCAGTCGGCGGCTGCAGAGCATCCATCTACAACGCCATGCCGTATGAAGGTGTCGAAGCACTTGTAAACTTCATGAAGAGGTTCATGGCGGCAAATTAGTTTCCGGACACGTAAAGAATCATATCTTCACGAAACATGATGAAGGGCGGGGAGAAATCTCCGCCCTTTTTAAAACCTGAGTACAATTATCAATGCTCTTTAAGCATCGTTACAACGGCAGGCTCGCAGTCCTCGTCACCACTGACAGTGTAGACACCAGTGGGAAGCCTGTCATTGTTGGAACCATGCCCATTCCAGAATCCTACTCCATCAGCAACAGGAATCTCTGCCACAAGGCGACCGGTTACATCATAAACTGAAAGCTCTGAAACAGCTCCACCGGTTACAAGGAACTCAACACTGCCGCAGAAGGGATTGCAGGAAGGTT
>DAOWNO010000269.1 GCA_030642525.1 Candidatus Aegiribacteria sp. | reverse complement strand
GCTTGAAATAAGTTCAAAAGCGGATTTGCTTCTGATATCCATTTCGTGGAAATGGGCTTTCGGGTTGATGTTATCCTTGAATCCGGTGGAAAGGTTGTCCAGAACATGAACCTCATATTCCTTCTCCAGAAGGAAATCGGTGATATTTGAACCAATGAATCCGGCTCCCCCTGTAATCAGTGCTCTCATAAGACCTCCGGGGCAAAGCAGAAAAACTGTCCCTGCCGGACAAATAAAGTAATCGTATATTATCGTTCAACTGGTATCCGGGTAATACTACAAACGCTAACGGTCCGGTCAAGACCCAAACCGGACATACAGGAGTGTATCTGATAATGATTCAATCTCGGACAGGCTCCAAGTCAGGAGGAACGATGAAAATTCTTCTACTCTCCGGAGGAAAATCCGCTGAGCGTGAGGTTTCAATTGTTTCTGCCGCCTTCGTTCGAAATGTTCTTGAAAGGTCAGGTCATGAAGTTATCCCTGTGAGTATTGATATTCACGGCCAGTGGTTCTCAGAAGATGTGTCTCTCCAGATTAATACCGGTCACCCTGTATGGAAACTGTTACGGGGAGATTCTGTGATTGCTTTCGATGTCGTTTTCCCTGTCCTGCATGGCCCATGGGGAGAAGATGGTTCAGTGCAGGGACTCTGCATGACAGCCGGATGGCCCTGCGCAGGTGCCGATATCATGACATCCGCCGTCGCAATGAACAAGATTACTGCGAAGGAACTCGTTTCGTCTAAGGGTATTCCAGTTGTCCCCTGGAAAACCTTTACAGTTCAATCTCCTCCACACCCCGATGCCCTGACTTCCATGCGGTACCCTCTTTTTGTAAAACCGGCAAGGATGGGTTCAAGTGTTGGAATTACAAGGGTCGATTCACCGAAGATGCTGCTGGAAGCTGCTGAGACTGCATTCCGTTTCGACAGCCTCATTCTTATCGAAAACGGCATAGAGAAAGCAAGAGAGATCGAAGTAGCCCTGCTTTCTGAATCAGGCAGAGTATCATCTTCAGTTGCCGGTGAGATACTTCCGGGCAGGCAGTGGTACGATTACAAAGCAAAATACAGTTGCGAAGAATCGAAGCTGCTCATTCCAGCGCCGATCTCTGAAATACTTTCGAAGGAGATACGATCCTGCGCCGAAGAGTGCTTCTCAATTCTTAACGGATGCGGTTTCGCAAGAGTGGATTTCCTTCTTGACAGAGATGGCAGATACTATTTCAACGAATTGAATACCATTCCCGGTTTTACAGACATCAGCATGTTCCCAAGGCTCTGGGATGCTACAGGAGTAAGTTCATCAGAAGTGATGAACAGGATACTGCAGGAAGCTCTAAGAAGGAATTCCCCGAGCATTGAAAGTTCAGTGAAGAAGTGAGCAGCATTAAAGTAGACCTCAGAAGTGATACGGTAAGCATACCGAGCCATGCGATGAGGAATGCGATGGCCAGGGCTGTGGTGGGTGATGATGTATTCGGTGAGGATCCGACTGTAAATCACCTGGAGAGTGTCGTTGCCGAAATGACCGGATTCGAAAGAGCGGTCTTCATGCCCACGGGCACAATGTCCAACGGAGTGGCCATAAGAGCCCTCACTTCTCCCGGAGATGAAGTGATCTGCGGCAGCAAAAGCCATGTATACTTATACGAAAGGGCGCAGTACGCCATGCTTGGCGGTCTTCAGATGCACAGGATAGATGAATCGAAAAACGGCTGTATCCCGCCGAACGAAGTTGAAAAGGCACTCGCAAGAGGAGTTGATCAGCATTACGCACCTAGAACACTGGTCACTCTGGAAAATACTCATAATGTCATGGGGGGCCTCGTTCTTCCGGAAAATGAAGTCCTGGAAATAACCGATATCTGCAGTTCGAAGGAGGTTCCCGTTTATCTTGACGGTGCAAGGGTGTGGCATGTTATATCCTCATCCGGCGAAAATCTCAGAAGAATACTCTCAGGTTACAGTATGGTTTCCATGTGCTTCTCAAAAGCCCTTGGATGTCCCGCAGGCTCCATCCTGGCATGTTCCGCTGAGGATGAGAGTAAGGTGCGTTTCCTTCGCAAGCAGCATGGCGGCGGAATGAGACAGGTTGGCATTCTTGCTGCAGCCTGCCTGTATGCCCTTGAGCACAACCTACCGGTACTTTCCAGAACACATCAGTACGCCCGGATAATTGCAAAAGGAATCGCCCGTTCACCTGTTCTGCAAATGCTGAACCCCCAGCCGGATACCAATATTGTTATAGCAGAAACGCCGGAAGGCAAAGCAGAAATTATTACTGACGCCCTTGCAAGCCTTGAAATAGGCTGCCTGGCGCTATCATCATCAATGCTGAGATTTGTTACTCATCTTTCTCTTTCCGAACGGTCAGTTAAATATGCTGCCGATGTACTGTCGGCATTTGGAGGATAACATGATCACTGGAGTTATTGGAACAGGACATCTTGGTTACCATCACGCAAGGATTCTCGGAGGAATAACAGGCAGAACAGTTCCCATATTCGACACAGACACCGAAAGAATGAACAAGCTCGCATCTGAGCTCGATATCAGGCCTTTTGGGAATCTGGATTCCCTGCTGGAAGAATGCGGCTCTGTTGTCGTAGCATGTCCTACTTCCAGTCATTATCATGTTGTGCTCAAAGCCCTCAAAGCCGGCGTGCATGTTCTTGTGGAAAAACCCATATCTGCAACTGCGGGGCAGGGACAGGAAATGGTCGATATGGCCGACGATAAGAACCTCATACTGGCCGTTGGACATTCAGAACGATTCAATCCAGCCATACTTGCCGCTGCGGAAATGATCGATGATCCTCTTTTCGTGGAAGGCCACCGAATGGCACCCTTCAATCCAAGAGGAACCGATGTATCCGTTGTGCTCGATCTTATGATACATGATATCGATCTTGTGCTTTCATTTGTGCGCTCTCCTGTTATTTCAGTTCAGGCTTCGGGTGTACCTGTTCTAAGCGATAATGTTGATATCGCCAGCGCAAGAATACAGTTCGAAAACGGTTGTGTGGTAAATATGACCGCAAGCAGAATATCCAGAGAGCAGGTCAGAAAACTCAGGTTTTTCCAGCACAGGAAGTACGTCTCAGTTGATTTTGCTGCAAGAAAGGTAGAAGCTTTCAGAATGACGGATGGAAGAATTGAGCCTGTATCGGTCACTGTATCGGAAGGTGACGCATTGACGGCTGAGCTCAACGATTTCAGAATGTCATGCGAAACCGGCTGTGCCCCTACTGTATCCGGTCTTGATGGTCTGAATGCACTACGGTCTGCACAGATCATCTCAGGTAAGATACAGGAAGCGATACAAGAACTTCCGAAACCCCCCGAATGAAAATAGTCATTTCAGCCGGAGACCCTTCCGGCGACATCCGAGGCGGGGAACTCATGGAGGAACTTAAAAAATCGACCTCCCTTGAAGTTTCCGGGCTTGGAGGCAGCAGCATCGAGCGTGCAGGCGGCAGAACAATATTCAGCCTGAACGACTATTCTGTAATGGGTTTTGCCGAAGTACTCTCATCTCTTCCCAAATTCCGCAGACTCCGCCGGGCAATGAGATCACATATTCTCTCTACCGATCCGGATATTCTCCTTCTTATTGATTATCCCGGTTTCAATATACCCCTCGCATGCTGG
>DAOWNO010000201.1 GCA_030642525.1 Candidatus Aegiribacteria sp. | reverse complement strand
TGATATCGCCGCCGGTAAAGAAAATGCGGAAGCGGGTGCGGAATGAGTCTGATAAAGGATCTTACTAATGGGATTTACAAGGAGAACCCTGTATTCAAACTTGCTCTGGGAATGTGTCCATTCCTCGCCGTGACTACTTCTGTTGAGAATGCGCTTGGTATGGGTGCTGCTGCCACTTTTGTGTTGATCGCGTCGAATTTTCTGGTCTCGCTTCTTCGTAATCTGATTCCATCGAAGGTTAGAATTCCATGCTATATCGTGATTATCGCGACTTTTGTTACACTGGTTGATATGGTTATGCACGCATATCTGCCTGCTCTGCACAGGAGTCTTGGAATTTTCATACCGCTGATCGTTGTGAACTGTATTATTCTCGGCAGGGCGGAGGGCTTTGCCAACAGGCATCCTGTGCTCAACTCGGTTGCCGATGGAATCGGGATGGGTGTCGGCTTTACGATGGCAATGGTTGTTCTCGCGACTTTCAGAGAACTTCTTGGTAACGGAACATGGTTGAATATGGACGTTCTTGGTTCCGCGTTCCGGAACCAGCCATTATTGATAGCAATACTGGCTCCCGGAGCTTTCATACTTCTCAGTTTCATTATGGGGTTCTTCAAGATACTTGAAACCAGAAAAGGAGGTCGTCAGTAATGAATGCAACAGCACTTCTGTCAATGCTGCTTGCGGCACCTTCCTCTGGTAATCAGGGATTTGACCTGGGCAGGATGATGGCGATTATTATTGCTGCCATATTCGTGAACAACTTCGTTCTTTCAAGGTTCCTGGGAATCTGCCCGTTCATCGGAGTATCCAGACAACTTGATTCAGCGGTCGGAATGGGAGCCGCGGTTATCTTCGTCATGACCCTGGCGACCATTGGCTCCTGGTCCGTTTATAATCTGCTTCTCGTTCCTATGAACCTTGGGTATCTCAAGACCATCGCGTTCATCCTGATAATAGCCTCACTTGTTCAGTTTGTTGAGATGATCCTGCAGAAGTTCAGCCCCTCTCTATACAGGGCGCTGGGTATTTTTCTCCCGCTGATAACTACGAATTGTGCTATCCTAGGAGTGGCCGTTCTGAATATTGATGAGAAGTACAGCCTGGGTTATTCTCTTGTGCATGCAATAGCTGCGGGAATTGGTTTCACCCTTGCTTTGATTCTCATGGCCGGTCTGAGACAACGGCTTGAACTGGCGAATGTGCCTCCAGCATTGCGAGGGAAACCGATGGCTTTTCTGATTGCCGGAATAATGTCTATAGCCTTTCTTGGTTTCGCCGGACTGGGGGGTTGACATGAACGCGGGTTTGATTCTGCTTAAAGTATTGGTAAGTCAGGATTCACTTGGTGATGCGATCGTGAATCCCGTAATTGTTCTTGGCGCAATGGGGCTTTTTCTGGGACTCGGTCTTGCATTCGCAGCATATAAACTTGCTGTTCCAAAGGATCCGCTGGTAGAAAAGATAAGTGCTCTGCTGCCCGGCGTTAATTGCGGTGGTTGTGGTTATGCGGGTTGCAATCAGTTCGCGGAAGCGGTAGCTAAGGGTATTGCGCCACCCGGAGGATGCGTTGCAGCGAGTGATTCCATCAATGCTAAAATAGCTGAGGCTGTTGGAGTGGAGCTGTCCGACAGCGTAAAACTGGCGGCTCTGGTTCACTGCAACGGTGGACATTCAGCCAGGGATGAATTCGAATATCACGGACCCCCTGACTGCGTATCCGCTACCCTTATTATGGACGGTCAGAAAACCTGTTCTTACGGATGCCTTGGATTTGGAGACTGCGTTGAAGTCTGCCTTTTTGATGCTATCGTGATTGGTGAGAATGGTATCCCGATCGTAGACAGGAATGCATGTACCGGGTGTGGTAAGTGTGTAGAGATCTGTCCGAAGAATATTATTGAACTATGGCCAGTGGACAGGGAAGTTGTTGTTGCCTGCGCAAGTCTGGATAAAGGTGCTTTTGCGAGGAAAGCATGTACAATGGCCTGTATCGGATGCAGGAAATGTGTAAAGGTCTGTCCGGTTGAAGCTATTACAGTTGAGGATTTCCTGGCGAGAATCGATCCTGATAAGTGTATCAATTGCGGGTTGTGTGCCGTGGAATGCCCCACCGGAGCGATTCTTGATACTGCTCCCGCCAGACCGAAGGCGTATATCGACGGAAGCTGTATCGGATGTACACTATGCACAAAGGCATGTCCTGTAGACGCGATTCATGGAGAACTGAAGGAGAAACATGAAGTCGACAGTGAAAAGTGCGTTGGCTGCGGCCTCTGTGTTTCCAAGTGCCCCAAGAACTCCATTCGCATGATTGGGGCAAAATCATACCAGCATGGGCAGGAGTTCAGAGTGTGAAGGATAACGAAATCAACAGAAGACTGAAAAAGTTGCCCGCTGTTCATGAGCTTGCAGAAGAGCTTCGGAGTGAAATCCCTGACGCTGCCCCCGCTGCTGTCCGTGAAGCCTGTCGAAAGGCACTGGAAATTGAGCGAAAGAGGATTCTCGAAGGAAGTGATCCAATTTCAACTGATGAGTTGAAGAAACATTCGGTGCTTGAGCATGGATACCTTACCGGTTCCAGCATGAAAAACATCATCAATGCTACAGGTGTAATTCTGCATACTGCCATTGGAAGAGCATGTCTCCCTGAGCGGTCGATTGAGGAAGTATACAGAGTAGCAAAAGGTTACAGCGTTCTTCAGTGGGACGAAGAAACCGGCAGAAGAGGACATCGCGATATCCACACAGAGAAACTGATCTGTGAATTAACCGGATCGGAAGCGGCTACAATTGCCAACAATAATGCCGGTGCTACACTTCTGGTTCTCTCCGCTCTGGCGAGGGGAAGAGAGGTCATCGTTTCCAGGGGACAGCTTGTTGAGATCGGGGGATCTTTCCGGATACCTGAAGTCATGAAACAGAGTGGCGCCCGCATGCGTGAAGTAGGCTGTACAAACAGAACGCATCTCAGAGATTATCGTGAAGCTGTCAATGAGAATACAGCGGTGATACTTCGTGTTCATCCTTCGAATTACAGGATCAGGGGATTCACAGGTGAAGTTCTACTGGAGGAACTTGTCAAACTCGGAAGAGAGTGTGATATCCCTGTAGTGGACGATCTCGGGGCCGGTTCATACGTTGATTTGAAACATTTCGGACTTCCGTCGGAACCTACGGTGCGGAGCAGTATCGAAGCCGGCGCAGCGGTTGTTACAAGTTCCGGTGATAAACTGATCGGAGGCCCGCAGTCCGGCATTATATCAGGGCAGAAGAAGTATATCGATATGATAAAGAAGCATCCTCTGGCCAGAGCATTGAGAGTTGGGAAACTCACAATAGCCGCGCTGGAAGCTGCCCTTGTCCTTTTCAGAGAGGATCCTGAATACCTTATCGCCAATCATCCACTTTACAGGATGTTTGCTATGAAGAGAATTGAACTGAAACAGTATGCAGATGAATTCGTCTCGATGCTTGAACTTCCGGACTCCTGTTCCGCGACTGTCATTGAAACAGACAGTTACGTAGGCAGCGGCGCTCTGCCGGATCATGCCATTCCTTCATGGGGGGTTGCTATCTCGTGTCCTGACACGGAACTTCTTGCCCATGGATTGCGCCTTGGATCACCTGCCGTTGCCTCAAGAATCGAAGATGGTCTTCTAAAACTTGATATGCGTACTATACAGCCGGGTGAAGCGGAAAAACTTGCGGTTCTTGTAAATAGGCTGACAGGAGATCTATGGGCGTAATCGTCGGTACTGCCGGTCATATTGATCATGGCAAGAGTTCACTGGTGAAATATCTCACCGGAACAGATCCCGACAGATTAAAAGAAGAAAAGGAACGGGGAATAACGATCGAGCTTGGATATGTTTTCATGCCAATGCCCGATGGTGATGTGCTGTCATTTATCGATGTTCCAGGACATGAAAAATTCATACGGCAAATGGTGGCGGGCGTTGCGACAGTTGATTGCTTCCTGCTCGTAGTAGCAGCAGACGAGGGTGTAATGCCTCAGACAGTCGAACATCTTGACATTCTCAGACTTCTTGGGGTTAATAAGGGAATTGTTGCACTGACCAAATGCGATCTCGTGAGTTCGGAGATGCAGGATCTGGCTGAAGCTGATATTGTTGATTTACTTCAGAATACTCCTTTCGAGGGAACAAGCATTATCAGAGTATCCTCAAAAACAGGCCAGGGGATAGAGGAGATCAGGAAAGTACTGATGCAGATGAAAGAGGAGATCGGTCAGCGACAGATTGGAACAAAATTCAGACTGGATATTGACCGTGTTTTCATTCTTGAGGGATTTGGCACGATTATAGGCGGCACAGCGATTTCGGGCAGTGTCAGAATTGGAGACAAGCTGGAGCTTCAACCCGGAGGTAAAATCTATCGCGTGCGTGAGATGCGGGTGAATGCAAATAAAGAAGTGCAGTCCGGAGCAGCTGGTGACAGGATCGCTCTGAATCTGGTTGGTCTTCAGCGGGAAGATGTGTCATATGGTTCCTCCGTTGCTGAACCGGGTTTTCTTAAGGTCAGGAACAGTCTTGATACAAGAATGACATTGCTGAAATCGGCAAAACCTCTTAAGAGGTACC
>DAOWNO010000239.1 GCA_030642525.1 Candidatus Aegiribacteria sp. | reverse complement strand
AGAGCTTGTGGGAATGAGGTATTCAAGGAATGATATCGCGCTGACAAGAGGCAGATTCAGAGTCCGTGGCGATGTTGTTGATGTTGTTCCCGCCTACGGTCGAATGGCGATAAGGGTTGAGTTCTTCGGCAACAGGATTGAGAGCATTTACAGGGTTGATCATTTTACGGGTGCCGTTCAGGAGAGTCTGGAAAGGGTTTTCATCTATCCTGCAAGGCATTTTGTTACAAGTGATAGCGAGATGAACCTTGCGCTTGGACGGATTGAGCGGGAACTTGAAGAATCCCTGAAGGATTTCAGGCTCAATGGCAAACTGCTTGAAGCGCAAAGATTGGAATCAAGAACACTTTACGATATTGAACTCATGGCCGAAACGGGATACTGCTCTGGAGTAGAGAACTACAGCAGACACATGTCCGGGAGGAAGGAAGGAGAGCGTCCTGCGTGTCTGCTTGATTACTTCCCGGAGGGAGATATGCTGGTTTTCATTGATGAGTCTCACAGGACGATTCCGCAGCTGTCGGCAATGTACAGAGGAGACAGAGCAAGAAAGGAAACACTTGTCAAATACGGATTCAGGCTCCCGTCAGCTCTGGATAACCGTCCTTTGTATCTTGACGAGTTTATTGAAATAACAGGCAGGAAGATCTGCATGTCCGCGACCCCCGCGAGTTTCGAGCTGGATCATTCTTCTCAGATTGTGCAGCAGATCGTCAGACCAACCGGGCTGGTGGATCCTGAACTGGAAGTCAGACCTGCCGTAAGCCAGGTTGATGATCTTGTAGAGGAAACCCGAAAGGCGATTGAGTCCGGTGAGAGAGTGCTTGTAACTACATTGACCAAAAAGATGGCGGAGGAACTGACTTCATATTTCCAGGATCTTTCGATCAATGCCAGATATATTCACAGTGAGGTTGACGCTCTTGAGCGGGTCTCAATTCTCAGAGAACTCAGGCTGGCGGATTTCGATGTTCTGGTCGGAGTGAATCTCCTTCGAGAAGGTCTCGATCTCCCTGAAGTAGCCATGGTCGCAATTCTTGACGCTGACAAGGAAGGATTCCTGCGATCCAGAACAAGCCTGATCCAGACTGCTGGAAGAGCAGCGAGAAATCTGACCGGCAGAGTGATACTCTACGCCGACAGGATTACTGATTCCATGGAGTATGCAATCACTGAAACTGCGCGAAGGAGGAAAATACAGCTTCAGTATAACATTGAGCATAACATTACACCTGAAAGCATCAGGAAATCAAGAGAAGAAATACTGAGAGCGACCAGCATTGCCGATATCTTCAAACAATCCGTCAGCAAGGATGATATCTCTGCTGACATTCCGAAGTCCCCGAGAAAAGCAATTCAGTTCCTGGAGAAAAAAATGCTCGAAGCCGCAGAAAAGCTCGATTTTGAGACAGCCGCGAAATATCGTGACGCCATGAGAAAGCTGCTGAATTCCATATGATCCTTACTGTTGTTCCACTGCTTTTTACTTCGCATATCTACAGTTAAGGGTAAATGAAGGTGAATATTGAATACAATTAGTTTGGAAAGTACTCATAATACCAGAATCGTCACAGAGAAGAAAACAGATATTCTTCTGCACCTCCTCGCGCATATGGAAATGGATAATGTTGCTTCAAACTACGATAGCGATTATGTGAAATACATATCCGATCTCAAGAGTGAGAGTTTGTCGTCTTTATATGAAAATCTAAAAGAGATTGATAATGCAAATCTGGCCTTTCTGTCTTTCATGCCAGCGTTTTTCAATACTATTGATTCATTGCTTAGAGGGCTCAGCTATCTATGTGCACCGAATATTGAAATGATAAACGGTTTTACAGAAAGCGAATCCAGGTGTCTCCAATTACTGCAGAATGTTTACGGAAACGATGATCTTTGTGGGCTAGTGAGATTTTCAGAAATCGTAAAATCTGAATATGATCAGTTTTACTCGTCGTATTGGGACAGCGGAAGAGAAAACTATCTTAAAGGAATCAATCAATTTATGAACATATGGGAAAGCGAAGAAAATGATATAGTTCTTGCCTTTTTAAGAGCCCAGGGGCTTCCGGCAATCATTGTATACCTTTCAGAGGGAATGAGGAAAAATGGCAGGGGGATACGCACGAGTGATTCATCTGTCAGCACTATTGCCAAAATGCCGGCCAATGAAAATGAAGTCTTTGTATCTTACTATATTGCAGTACATGAGCTGCTTCATCAAGTTATTGACAGTATTACCCAGAACATTCTTCAAATTGATGGTCAGCAAAGAAGCCTGAACCCTGATGATGATGAATACAGTATTCACGAGCAAATCGAGAATAGCGTCATAATCGCGCAGCACCTGCTTATGGGAAAGACAGTGAATAGTCGGACAAATGAATACTATTCACTTGTGTCAGAAATAGCAGGAGTGGGTATTAGTAATGAATCTGAATTCATGACCCACTTTAGAGTAGACGCCAGGATCAGAAATAAACTGGAAAGCATAATAAATCAGTATGTTAACTGATATCTTTTCATTTAGTAGTAAGGAGAATCTTCTTGAGCGTAATTACAGCGCGTACTGCCGGTTTCTGCTGGGGAGTCCGCAGGGCTGTTGATCTGGTCCTTTCTGAACTCAAGAAGGGCAACGGACCGTATGCGGTTTACGGTGAACTGGTACATAATCCGCAGGTACTGGAGGCTCTGAAAGATAAGGGTGTAGGGATTTGCAGCGATCCAGAGAAAATGCAGAAAGGTACACTTTTCTTAAGAACTCATGGAATCACTGTTGAGGAACAAAAAATGGTTTCCAGTCTTCCCCTGCATCTGAAGGATCTGATATGTCCACGAGTCAGAAGAGCCCTGATGATTGCCAGAAAAAAAAGCGAGGAGGGATATGACGTTCTCATCCTCGGAGATCCTGAGCATCAGGAAGTCGTATCGATTCTCTCTTACGGGGGATCCTCAGCCAGTGTCATATCCGGTCCGCTTGATGTGGAAAGTCTGCCCGAACTGTCAAAACCCTTCCTGCTTTCCCAGACAACGCAGAATACCCAAACGTACGAGGAAACAAAGAGAACTCTTCTGAACAGATTTCCCAATCTCGAATATGCTTTTACGATTTGCGAATCAACAAGCGTGAGACAGGAAGAACTAAGAGAGCTGTGCGGAGAAGCGGACTGTGTGATTGTTGTTGGCGGAAGAAACAGCGCGAATACTGCCAGACTTGCTGAAATTGCCCGCGAGGAGGGACTTCCAGCTTTCATTGTCGAAACATATGAAGAACTCGATGCGGAATTGCTGGCCCGGTACGATGGCATCCTTCTGACAGCGGGTGCATCTACTCCCAGCTGGAGCATTCGAAAAGTTCGGGAACAACTTCTTGAGATTCAGGGAAACAGGCTGAGATCGGGGAAATTCAGGGAGTTACTTCAGGCTCTGGTTTTCGGGAATTTTCACATTCTCCCCATCACATTCGCTACGGGAATTGCCAGCTCGATCATTCTTGGTGGTATCGGGTGGTTAAAACCGGTGATCGCCGCTTCTCTTTTCCTTTTTGCAGTCCATACGGTGACTTCCGTTCTGGAGTCCGGATACTCGCGCCCATCCGGTCTGCGGAGACAGGAGTATTTAAGAAAGCGCCGATTTGCTCTTATTATCTGTGCTTTAACCGCATTTGCCGGATCTATGGGAATTTCTCTGTTTTTGAATCCTGTCTGGCCATGTGTTCTGGCGATAATGCTTGTTGCATTTTTTTTCTATTCTATTCCGCTTATAAGAAAAACCTACCCTTTCCGAGGGCTGAGGGCTGTTCCCGGTTCCAGGGATCTTATGTTCGCCGGAGCCTGGTCGTTCCTGCTTGCATTACTCCCCGGATTCATTTCAGCCGGCTCCACAATTAATCCCGGCTCTGTTCTATGGGCAGGCACACTGTTCTTTCTGTTTCTGGACAGATGTCTGCTGGCTGATTTAGTGGATATGCAGGGAGATGCACTTATGGGAATAGACACCATTCCCATCCATGCCGGAAAAGAAAAGAGCATCATTCT
>DAOWNO010000047.1 GCA_030642525.1 Candidatus Aegiribacteria sp. | reverse complement strand
GGTCACAACAGCAATATGAACGAACATTCCAACTGCAATTGATGCTATCAACCCGCCGGCAACCAGATAACCAAAAAGGTAATCCGCACTATCAGCGATTATCCATCCTGACATCAGGAGCAGAAACAGCAGGGTCAGTATTAACAGGACACCGGCAAATCCGGTTTCCTCCCCTATAACCGCCAGTATGTAGTCGGAAAATGCTTCAGGAAGGAATCCTCTCTGCTGACGCCCCCTCCCAATTCCTCTTCCCATTATCCCGCCACTCCCCAGAGCGATGCAAGCCTGTTCAGGCTGGTAAACAGAGGCCTCTGTAGCATCCCCGGGTGAAAACCAGCTTCGAAGCCTCTCTCTCCGGTATTCCGACGAGAAAGCAACAGCTGAGGCAAGAGTAATCATCAGGAGGAAAAGTATCAGCATATCTCTGAATCGTGCTTCAGCCAGGAAGAGCACGATAACCATCATGACAAGAATGTACATCGCGCCGGCGAAGTCTGGTTGTAGAGATACCAGAACAGCGGGAAGGATCGCGAGGAATGCGATCTTTACGACACCGATGCCACACCGTGCACGGATGACTCCATCGGAAACCAGTGACGCGGCAAGCAGTATAAAGGAAATTCTTGCGATCTCGGACGGCATGATGCGGAATCCCCAGAAAACAAACCACCTGGCAGATCCATTAATAAATGGAGCCCAGTGTGAACCCTTGAGTATGAGCAGAGCCAGAAGCAGTACAACAGATCCGGCATACAGGATTGGAGACAGCTTCTTCAATTGTTCAGGAGGTATTGACCAGGCAATAAGACCGCATAGAACTCCGACAAACACTTTCCTGATATGTGGAAACAGGAAAATGGTACCGGAGTCTGAATCTGTAATCATCAGAGATTTAAATGAACTTGCTGTAAACACAGCGAGAGTTCCCAGAAGAAGGAGTATGCCGGCTGATATCAGCATAGCATTTCTCGCTCTTACGGCCTTAACCTTCATGTTTCACTCAAGCCCTTCAACAATACTTCTGAAATGCTCTCCACGCTCTTCAAAATTCCTGTACTGATCGAAGCTGGCGCAGCCTGGTGAAAGAAGCACAACATCACCTTCGTCTGCAATAATTGTCGCTCTTGCAATTGCTTTTTCCATAACTTTCTCAACGAATACTTCTGTAGAACCAGCCCACGCTCCCTCAAGTTCAGCAGTTGCTTTTCCTATAAGTATCACAGCTTTGACGCGGTCACTGATAAGCTGTCCAAGTTCACTGTAATCAGCTTTCTTTGCCTGACCGCCTGCAATGAGAATTATTGGCCTTTCAAAGCTTTCCAACGCGACTGAGAGAGAATCGGGATTCGTAGATTTGGAATCATTCACAAATTCGACACCATTTATTTTTCTTATACACTCAATTCTGTGAGGTACTCCTGAAAATGTTGTCAGACCCTCAATCATCTCCCCTGCTTCCAATCCCGCTTTTTTTGCCAGACACGCAACAGCAAGCGCATTTGCAAGGTTATGGTTACCGGGCAAAGATATCTTTCTGATATCCAATACAAACCGTTCTGCTTCAGAACTTGCAAGAAAGAGTGAATTACCTTCAATGAAAGCACCGTCCCGAACACTTTTCCCAATTCCGAAGAACCATTCCAGACCCATTGTCCTTCCGGCAAGCGGTACTGAACCAGGGTCATCTCTGTTAAGCACAAGTACATCAGTATCATGCTGATTCATGAAAATCCCGGCCTTGGCGTTTCTGTAGCTTTCAATATCTCCATGGCGCTGAAGATGATCGGGAGTAACATTAAGTATGACTGCGGCAAACGGACGGAATATCTCGATAGTCTGCAGCTGGTAACTGCTGACTTCAAGTACGATATATTCAGCGTCGCTGTTTTCCAGCACAGCAGTACTGAATGGATATCCCGTGTTCCCTGCAACACATGCATTTACTCCTGCCCTGCGAAGAGTGTATCCAAGCCATTCGGCAGTAGTCGTCTTCCCGTTTGAACCTGTTATTGCGATTATCGGGATATCAGTATGACGAAAGGCCAGTTCGATCTCTCCGATTACAGGCAGCCCCATCCCGCTTGCCTTTTCTGGGACTTCTGATTCAGGATCAATACCCGGACTGATAACCAGTCCATCAAGATGTTCAAGGCTGCTGATAATCCTGTCACCGGTTATTATCCTGTCACAGGCTGCACAGGGTTCAATATCAGAACGGCTATCAAGTCCGGTAACGAAAAAACCTCTGCTTTTCAGGAGTGCGGCGGCAGCCCTGCCGCTCAGTCCGAGACCGAATACTCCCGCGTTTCTACCACCGTCAGTCCAGTATCCCATGTATCACCTTATCTTCAATGTAGTAAGACCCAGAAGCCCAAGTATCACAGCAATTATCCAGAACCGGATAACAACTTTGCTCTCCGTCCATCCGAGCAGTTCGAAATGGTGGTGAACAGGCGCCATTCTGAAAACACGTTTACCAGTCCTTTTGAACCAGCTGACCTGTATTACCACACTCAATACTTCCGCAACAAAAACTCCGCCAACCAGCAGAAGAAGTAATTCGTTTTTCGTGACAACTGCCATTGATCCTATAGCTCCACCGAGAGCCAGAGAGCCCGTATCTCCCATAAATACAGATGCCGGAGGAGCATTGAACCACAGAAAACCAAGGCATGCGCCGGCCATTGCCCCGGCGAATATCGAAACCTCACCAACGCCCGGCAGGTAGGATAACTGGAGATAATCAGCGAATCTGATATGCCCCAGAAGGTAAGCCATCACACCGAAGGTCATAATGGAAATCAGGCTCACTCCTGTGGCCAGACCATCAAGCCCGTCTGTAAGATTTACGGCATTTGCACTCCCGGCCAGAACCAGAGCAACAAACAGGATGTACCAGATTCCCAGATCTATCCTGATTCCTTTCAGGAATGGAAGAGTTGTTTCCGTAGAGGTTATGTCTATTTCACTTTTCGACTCAAGATCAATTGTTCGAATAGACGGGGCTATCGATGGATGAGAAAGCTGATCTCCCGGAACTACCGGGCTGAAGCAAAGCCAGGCACCCAGTGCAATACCAAGCACAAACTGACCTATGAGTTTGTACTTCCCGACCAGGCCTTTTGAACAGTGTCTGACAATTTTCAAGTAATCATCCAGCAGACCGATTAACCCCATCCATATTGTTGAGATCAGAACAACCATGAGTGCTCTGTTTCCAAGCCTGCCCCAGAGGAGAACCGGAATCAGTACTGACG
Source organism: Candidatus Aegiribacteria sp. (assembly GCA_030642525.1). Taxonomy (GTDB): domain Bacteria; phylum Fermentibacterota; class Fermentibacteria; order Fermentibacterales; family JCC-6; genus Aegiribacteria. The sequence continues at coordinate 6,461 of DAOWNO010000047.1, read as the reverse complement.
TCAGTATGAGAAATCCTCCCATTGTGGGAGTACCCCGCTTTTTGTAGTGGCTTTCCGGACCTACTTCGCGAATCATCTGACCAATCTGATGTCTTTTCAGGAACCTGATGACAAAAGGTCCTGCCGCAAACGCAATTATCATTGCGGTTACAGTAGCCCCTGCAGCCCGGAATGTGATGTAACCGAAAAGGTTGAACAGCGAAATAGAATCTCTAAGGGGGTACAGAAGCCAATACAGCATCAGCTGTCCTCCTCCATTAGCCGTACAAGCTCACTGAGCCTGACGGAGTTGGATCCCTTTACAAGTACCGTGCAGCCGGGTGTAACGGTTTCCCGCAATATTGAAAGCGCATCAAGCCAGTCTTCAGCGGAAAACAGGGCTGTGTGAACAACAGTACTTTTAACGGAATTGTACAGTTCGCCTGTAAGAATCAAGAACTTCAATCCAAGGGAATCGGCTTCTTCAAGCACCTGACGGTGTAACTCCTGAGCCATTTCTCCAAGCTCAAGCATATCTCCTAGAACTGCGGCACGGTCTCCTGCAATACTTCCCAGCACTTTCAAACAAGCTCTGGTGGAATCAGGATTTGCATTGTAACTTTCGTCCAGAATCGTTACGTCTCCTGCTTCGACAATCCTTCCTCTTCCCGCACCCGGAACAACATTCTCCATTGCTCCTATGGCTGCCTGAGTCGAAACATCAAAAACCTCCGCCATCAGTAATGCGGAAACAGCATTTGAAACATTGTGATCACCTGCAAACTGAAGATTCAGTCTGATGTCCCATGGATACAGTCTGCAGAGACCATCATCATTAATAAACCATGCATCGCCTTTTTCTCCGAAGCACCTGATCGAAAGATCGCGGCCCAGCGCAGCCTCTCTCAAAATGGGCTCACCAGCCGGTATTACACATGTTCCTCCCGGCTCAGTTGTCAGAATCACTTCAGCTTTTGCTTTTGCAATGCCTTCGCGAGAAGGGAAAAATTCCATGTGAGCAAGACCTACGTTGGTAATCAGGCAGTCGGTGGGTAATGCGATGCTTCCGAGCAGAGTCAGCTCACCGGCATGATTCATTCCCATTTCGAGGATAATTATTGAAGGAGGCGGATCAGGAATGTTAAGAATGGTCATTGGAAGACCGAGCTGATTATTAAGATTCCCGCTGGTGCTGAATACATCATGAGATGTCCTCAGAGCAGCGGTAAGCAACTGTCTGGTAGTTGTCTTGCCGCTTGAACCGGTGATGGCGATTACTCTTGAATCAAGCTGTAGGCGGCGCCATTTTGCCGCATCCTGCAATGCCTGCTCTACATTGTCCACAAGGATTATTCCGTCACGTTTCAAACCCCTGGAAACAACTGCATATCCGCCATTACCGATGACCTCATCGATATAAAGATGCCCGTCGGTTTTCTCACCCTCCAGAGCAAAAAAGAGACTGTTGTTTACGGACAGTCGGGAATCGATCACCACGTTCTCAATAGATCCGCAGGATGTCTCGGGAGAAACCCAGCCTCCGGCTGCACGGGCAATGTCTTTAGCCCTTATCATTTGAGTACCTTTCTCAGAGCCGCGGCAGCTTCTTCACGATCATCGAAATGTATCTTCGTCTTCCCAAGTATCTGGTAATCCTCATGCCCCTTGCCGGCGATAATTACAACATCTCCGGCGACAGCGGTCTGAAGCGCGATTCCGATGGCGGCTCTTCTGTTCGGTTCCACAACAAGCCCGTCTCTCGACGGGATACCTCCGAGGATATCCTGAATAATCAGATCAGGATCCTCAGTACGTGGATTGTCACTTGTGATAACTACGATGTCTGCCAGACTGTCAGCTATTTGCCCCATTATGGGCCGCTTCGAGACATCTCTGTCTCCACCGGCACCGAAAACGACTATCACCCTGTTCTCAGCGAGTTCTGACGCCTGCTGAAGAATGCGTTTCAACGCGTCAGGTGTGTGAGCGTAGTCAACAGCTACCAGGAAATCCTGCCCCAGTTCAACGGACTCAAATCTTCCGGGAACACCTTTGAAAGTTATCATCGATTCCGCGGCTGAGTAAGGATCAAGTCCCAGCGTTACCGCAACGGCAAGAGCTCCGGCTGCGTTAAAGATATTGAAACGTCCGGGTACGTTCATTCTCACTGGAATCTTTGTTCCATCCTGTGATAAGCAAAAGGATACCTGTCCGAGTTCAACAGAAATATCTGAAATCCGAAAGGTATCGTTTTCACCGATCCCGAAGGTTTCAGCTCCCTCCAGTAATGGAAATCCGGGAGCATAGGTCCCAATAATTGCACTGCCATCCGATTTAAGCAGGTCAAACAGATGCATCTTGCACCGGAGGTATTCATCCATGGACTCATGGAAATCCAGATGATCCTGACTGATGTTGGTAAAAAGTCCAACATCAAATCTTACAGAATCAACTCTGGCCAGGGCAAGGGCATGACTGGATACTTCCATAACACAATACCTGTCACCGGAATTCACCATCTGATTCATCATCATAGTGGTTTCGCGTGATCCGGGTGTAGTCATCGAAGCGGTGATATTCCTGCCACCGACCAGGTGTCCAACGGTACCCATAATACCTGTCTGAAAGCCATGTTTCTCCAGTATCCAGGCAAGCATCCTTGAAGTGGATGTCTTTCCGTTAGTGCCTGTAATACCAATTGAAATGAGGTGATTCCATGGATAATCGAAGAACTTCGCTGAAATTTCTGCAAGCAGTTTTCTGTTGTCTCCGGCAGGATTCACCCATACCCGCGAATCTTCTGAAACATCATACTCTGTAACAACCGCGACAGCACCTCGCTGAAGCGCCTGCTCAACATACTGATGGCCGTCAGTGTCAAAACCTGTTACTGCCACGAAAAGAGATCCCGGGGTAACTTCTCTTGAATCCTCTTCAATGGAAGACACTTCAAGTTCCCCAATCTCATCGGAAACAATGATACCGGCGGCTTCAAGAAGATTTTGCAGTTTCACTCGAACACTCCCGCCATCAGGTCACTTCCGGAATATTGTCTTCCCAGAGCAAGTTCAGGTTCCACCGCGAGTATCCTTGTTACTATTTCAGAGAATACCGGTGCAGCCGAAGCACTGCCCCACCTGTATTCGAAATCAGGATCATCTATGAGTACAGAAACCACCAGACTTGGGTTCTCAGCCGGAATCATTCCAACGAAAGCGCTCAGATAATCACTTTCTCTGTTCATCCTCTCAGCAGTTCCGGTTTTGCCGGCGACACTTACTCCTGCAACTGACGCTGAAGCTCCGGTTCCTTCTTCTATTACAGATCTCAGAGCACGCCTTACGGTTGCGGCAGTCTCGCTGGAGACAGGATGTGATCTGACAATTGATTCTTCAGTTACCCACTGATTACCGCTGAACCTGGCATCAAGAAGTCTCGGGTAAAAGAGTGTTCCTCCATTCGCAATCACGCAGTAGGCCAAAGTCAGCTGAAGCGGTGTTACAGTAACTTCCTGTCCGATTGCTATCTGTGCTGCGGAAACTCCGGACCACCCTGAAGATCCTGGAAAGGGTACGATCCCTCGAGACTCTCCAGGATACTCGACCATTGTAAGCGATCCAAAACCAAACCGCCTGCAGTAGCTGCTCAAAGTTGTATCCGCAAGTAAACGGGATAACAGGATTGTTCCGACATTACTGGAATTGATGATTATTTGTTCACCGGTGAGAATCCCGAATGTGTGTGCATCGAAAATACTTTCACCTGCGACAGTGATCAGCCCCTCGCTGCAATCAAAAGCATCACTTTCAGTAATGACACCCTCTTCAATGCAGGCTGCATATACAACTAGTTTGAATGTAGAACCAGGTTCATGATAACCCTGAAAGCAGTGATTCATGGCGAGAGACCCGTTGCCTGCCCGTACAGGTACGCTTCCTGCCGCAAAAATTTCGCCGGATAACGGATCGATCACAACAGCAGCTGCCCAGTCGCTGTTATACATTTCCATGGCGCTTTCAAGTTCCTCCATTACGATGGACTGAAATCTTGCGTCAATGGTCAGCATGATGTCCTGCCCATCGACAACGGAGATATTGTCAGCTTCCGGATCCGTAAGATTAAATCTGCCGGCAGCACTCTTCTCAATGAAGAGTTTTCCATCCGTGCCCTGGAGAGTCGAATTGAACCAGCTCTCAACTCCCTCTGCGCCTTCCCTTGTATGCCTTCCCACAATACCGGAAGCCATATCACCCATCGGATAGGTTCTCTCCTGTTCGACATTTGCGCTCACTCCGGCCGGCAAACCGTCATTCATAAGTCTGAACGCCTTCTGAAAAGGAACATTTCCCGCAATAATCTGATTACCGGATTTTCTTTCAACGGGTTGTCTTAAGCCCCCCCGCGCAAAGTCTCCAAGAATGGAAACTAAACTGTCTATGCTGGATTCCGCTCCTGCCGGTACTTCAGGCCAATAAACCTGAAAAGTAACAACAGCTCTGTTCCCGGCAAGAAGATAGCCGTTTCTATCAAGGATTCTTCCTCTCCTTGCCTCTACATTTATCCTGGTAGTGTGCTGGAAGTGTGCTTCATTCGAGTAAAAATCATGATGGACTATCTGTATGTTGATAAGCCTGCCCGTTACTACAAGAAAACCAATCAGGACGAAAATCACCAGCATCTGCAGTCGCGCAGAACGTCTATCAGGAGATATCTCACTGTTCCATACAGACAAACAGCTCACCTCCTTCTGTATCAGGCTGTAATTCAACTATCGAAAAATGTTCAAGGGAAATTGGAACCATGCCCAGATCAGCACCGATATTCTCAAGTCTTTCAGGATTAAGAAGCGATGCTTTTTCAACGAGCAGTTCATCTCTTCTCCATTGCAGCTGGCGTCTGATTTCAGTGAGATTCTTATGCCTCATTGAAAGGAGGAGTCTCCAGTTGTAAATTCCTGCTTCAAGAACAACCAGAAGAATAAAGCCGCCTGCAATAACGAACAGAATTCTTCGGAAATTCTTCCTCATAATCGAATTCCCATACGTAATCTTGCAGATCTTGCGCGAGGATTCTCCCTGCGCTCATTTTCATCGGGAACAATCCACACCGGGGAAAATTGACTGTAGTATCCGGAGTCCCTGAAAAGCAATTTTATTTTCCGGTCCTCTAATGAATGGAAAGTAATGAAGGCGATACGCGCTCCGGGTTCAGTCCAGGTGTGAAGACTGTCCAGAAGATTGTCCAGCTGTTCGAGTTCCCTGTTGACAGCTATTCTCAGAGCCTGGAAAACCCTCGATAGAACCTTGACAGGATTACCGCGCACGCTTCCACGAATAATCGAAGCGAGTTCCTGAGTCGAGTGAAGAGGCCTCTCTCTTACTATGGCTTTTGCAATTCGCCTGCTTCTTCCTTCCTCACCGTAATTGTAGATGATATCAGCGATTTCACGCTCAGAGCATTTGTTCAGGAGCTCATCAACAGTTGTACCGGACGAGCCGTCGAACCTCATATCCAGCGGGCCATCCAATCTGTATGAGAACCCCCTTGATGAGTCATCAAGTTGAATGGAAGAAAGTCCCAGGTCGAATAGAGCACCGGACGCGTATGTAAAACCCATTTCACTCATAATAACCGGTATCTCCGTATAGCTGGCCTGCCTGACCGTTATACCTGAATCCTGATTGAATCTGCCTCTGAGTATTGATACCGCCACTGGATCACGATCTATTCCAAGCAGACTCATTTCAGGAAATGCTTCTGCCATAGCAGCAAGGTGTCCGCCTGCGCCAGCCGTTCCGTCCACCAGTAATCCTTCCCTTCTCCCGCCTGAGAGAAAACTGATTACACTACCGAGTAAAACCGGAACATGCGTTCCTGCTTCATCCCCGCGGACATGATCGGAGCTGTACAGATGGCTTCGGGCAGGCCTGTCTGCGCGCATTGAAACCGACCTCCTGGTGCAAGGGAGTGATTCCAACTCAGTAAATATCTATCTCAATTTCCTCAACTGCTTCTTCCAGAGAGGATACCTGCTCCTTTTCCCGTCCAGCATAGCGTTGGGCAGACCAGAGTTCAATCGAATCGAGCAAACCCAGAAAAACAACTTCGTGAGTTATAGAGGCTATATCAATAAGATCTGATGGGATTGTTATTCTTCCCTGGCCATCGATATTAACCGGCCGGATATACTGCGAAAATTCACGGAGGATGTCTCTGTGCTTTTTTATGTTTCTTGAAAGGGAAGCAAGCCCATCCCTGACCTTCTGCCATTTTTCCGGCGGGTAAAGAATCAGGCTTCCTTCCATACCCTTCCCGATGTAGAGACCTTCCTTGGGTAATTGCCTGCGGAACTGGGCCGGGACGCTTACCCTGCCCTTGTCATCAAGAGTGTGTATATGTTTCCCCGTGTATTCGCTCATGCGCTATCCTCCAGCTCAATTCTATCCCACAATATCCCACTGTCAACCCATCCTATGGGACAG
>DAOWNO010000277.1 GCA_030642525.1 Candidatus Aegiribacteria sp. | reverse complement strand
CGGAACTAACGGAAAAGGTTTCAGAACACATAAAGATAAAACATCCGGATTTATGTTAAGACGATTTCCCCATCTTCCCGAAAATAAGTATTGAGATCCCCGAGCCTGCGACAAATCCTGTCAGAGTGCGAAGCATGTTGCTGCTTTCATACGCTGTTGCATTCTGAACAATACCGTCTATGATCAAAGGAATGAGAAAGAGTGCACCGGTCCAGAATGGTATCCGAATGATTCGTGGATACATGAAAGAAATCCCGATCGCCAGGCCGAACCAGAAGGTGGTACATCTTGCGCAGAGTCCGCTCGCTCCCCAGGGCATCTGTATGCATCTTTCAGGCAATCTGTGGCAAGTGGCAGATAGAATCGGATCGAAGATCTCTCCAGTTTTTCCCAGAACAGGGAAAGCAACTGAAAGCAGGAAGAATAGTGCAGCGGGAACACCGAGCAGGAGCGCCAGGGTTGTTCTTCCCTTCATGGTTGTTCCAGTCCGCATGTCCCTGACAAAATGTTTAGATGTTAGGTCCGGCCCCCAAATGTTAAGGCTCGTCAATCCAGATGATCCTGGTCTGGTTGTCCGGAATGAGTTCACCCAGCATAGATATGTATTCAGTAACCGCGTTCATCAGAGTTATGCCAACAGGTACTGATTCATACTCCAGCATGATATCGTAACCGATATTGCCTATGGCAAGGTAACCGGTTGTAACGAACCTGTAAATCATTTCCGGATCAAACGGTTCGCCGCCTATCAGCATATCTTCTATCTTCTCTCCATCAGGCATTGCCTGATTTCTGTATGCTGTTAATCCACCGATTTCCATATCGCGACGGCGACCCTGCATTCCGGTCTCGAGGATTTCCTTGAGTTCAGCTCCGCTTAATTCAAGAACGAAGAGATCCTCCTCGAATGGAATCGTCTGATAAACAACTCTGGGTGTGATCAGCCCTCTGGGTATTGCGGCTCTGATACCGCCTCGATTCATCAGAGCAACATCCGAGTCAGTACTCCAGAGCATTGCGTCAGCTACGAGCCTGCCCACAGGATGCTCAGCATTTCCCCTTGGTATCTGCTCGTTGGCCTCGCCGATAACTTCATCCATACCGGCTTCAGCAGTGATTCTGAAACCTTCTATCATCTCTGCGATTTCCTGATCAGGCCAGAATTCATCATGGAGAAGGCTTATGTATTCCTCTCCTTCGGGAAGATCGTAACCGACGAGTGTACCTGATTCGGTATCGATTGCCAGCCTTATCCTTCCAATTCCTGTTCCATTGGCGTAACCCTGAACCACAATTGTATGGTTCACGGGGCTTACCCATGGTTCTGCAAAACCCAGATGGATATGTCCTGAGACGATAAGATCTATTCCCGGAACCAGGCAAGTCAGTTCTACATGGTTCATGCAAAAATCTTTGGTGTATTCCTCCCCGGCATTCCATGCGTCGTAAACTCTCTCCAGGTACTTGTCAGTGTCTCTGGGTTGACCCAGATGCGAAACGAGAATAATCAGATCAGCTCCCTGCTCCTTTACTTCCGAGATATATCTCTTTGTAGTCTCCACTTCATTGAGAAATATGTATTTCCCTAGAAGTTCAGGGGTAACAAGTCCGTACGTATCAGTTGTCACAAGTCCTATGAAGGCTATCTTTACACCTTCAAATTCCAGAATTACATATGGCAGGACAGGGGCAGGTATTTCCCCTGTGGTAGAATCCACAAAGTTGCCGCAGATCACAGGAAAATCAGCCTGCTCGGAAAGCTTAATTGCATTATCTGATCCGTCATCGAAATCATGGTTGCCAAGGGTTATCATGTCATACCCGATTGCATTCATCCATTCAATGATGAGCTTTCCGCTTTCATAATTACCGGTGGGCGTCCCCTGGTAGATATCACCCGCGTCGATCAGCAGGCAGTACTCCCCGGTTTCCAGACACTCTTCCCGGACTCCATCAACGTAGGCGCTTATATATGCGCCACCGCCTATCATCGGCGGAAAATCAGGATTGAGAAACGTGGCTTCCCTTGGAACGATTCCTCCGTGTATATCATTGGTATGCAATATATTGAGATAAATTGTATCAGCTGTGACCGGAAGAATAAGTGCCAGCAGCAGAACAGGCAGCAGTCTTTTCACAATCTACTCCCGCCTAAAGATCAAACACACGGCTGATGGAGAACACGAGCCTTGTGTCTGTTTCCTCTATTGTCAGGCTGTCACCGGAGACGAAGGAAGGTAAATCTGTTATTTCGGTCTGTTTCCACCGATTCGGCGAGAAACTGGCCCCCATATCCAGGTTCCATTCACCTATGTGAAAACCCATCCCGGCAGTGAAACTCATTCTATCCAGCGCACTGCTTATGGGAGAGCGGTCGTAGCCAAATCCAAACCTGGCAATGGGACCCCCTGGAAGCGTGTTCTCAACACCGGCGTTTACTCCCCAGGAATTGAAAAGACCGAGATTTTCGTCCTCGTACTCAATTGAGCCGTCAGGGCTCCAGTAGAATTCACCGGTAAATACTGATTTCAGACTGTTTCCGGGAACGTACATGGAACCAAACCTTACTGTCATGGGGATGTCCAGATCATAATCGGTATCTGAGAATGTGCTCCAGGATACAGGGTCACCGGTTTCCTTCGGAGAGAAAGAAAGCGGCATCGGGTATTCAAGCGCTACGCTTATGAAAACCCTCTTGTCCGGTATGAAGAGGATAGAGCCTCTGGTTACAATACCTGAAACAGTCTCCTCGCGCTGGGAAAGAATTCCTTCCTGCGAGGGATCAACATAAATTACTTCCCATGTTACATCCCTTGATCCTGTGATGTATCCTCCCGCAAACCCGAATGAGAGAACCTCGGATGGTGAGAAGGCTACAGCAAGATCAAACTCGTTCTTGATGCCGGATATCTCCAGGCTTTCCTCGCCTGTTTTCACATAGGAATCATCCCGCACAGTCCTTCCATAACTGTAGGTGAAAGTGCTTGGAACCCTCCATCCGGCGGCAAACGAAAACGCCTCAGGAAGTCCCGCAATATTCCGAAAGGCAACTGCGGCACCGCCAGGAACAAAAACAAGGTTCTTGTTGAAAGCATATTCGGATTCACCGATTGAACTGCCGAAAATGTCATAGACCCTTCTCGTTCTTTTTTCAACAAAGTAATCCAGACCCGCCGCGATTTCCACCTGAAGCCCTTCTTCAGCGATTGCCAGAAGAGCAGGGTTCTCAAGAACCCCGAGAGCGGATACATCAAGAAAACCGCAATCCCCCATACCGAGCGCACGGGCTGAACCGGTCGTACCTGTTTCACCAAGCCACATAACTTCCGGAAGCCCGGCGGTTATCGCCATAATTGATATTATTCCTGCTGCAATGATATTCATATTTCCTCCACCCTACCAGCGGAAATCAAGCTGACATCGGATGCCATAATCTGTTACATGATCGTTGAAATCCCTCACCGGACTGCTCGGATCACCCTCGTAATAAAAGCTGTCGTCGGGATCAGGTCTGTAGAGACCGGTGCGGGGATAAAAAGTGTCCTTTCTGAGTATCCTGAGCCT
>DAOWNO010000121.1 GCA_030642525.1 Candidatus Aegiribacteria sp. | reverse complement strand
TGTTGTTGGACCTGACCTTAAAATGGATCAGTGCGGTCTGCCCAAGACAATGGCTCTGGAGCTGTTTAAACCATTTGTAGTAGCAAGAATCAGTGAACTTCTCGATGAAAGCGTCAAAAAAGCCACAAAGAGATGGGAAGTGGCTGATGATATCGTGTGGCCTGTTCTTGAAGAGGTAATAGAGAACCATCCTGTCCTGCTGAACCGTGCTCCAACTCTTCACAGACTTGGAATCCAGGCATTTGAACCTGTACTTGTCGAAGGCAAGGCAATTCAGCTCCACCCTCTTGCCTGCACTGCGTTCAACGCCGATTTCGACGGTGATCAGATGGCAGTTCATGTCCCTCTGTCAGCCGAAGCACAGGTTGAATCCAGAATTCTCATGCTTGGCAGCAGAAATATCCTCAGACCCGCCAGCGGTGAGCCGGTGACAACACCGAGTCATGATATGGTTATTGGTTGCTATTATCTGACGAAACCACTGCCGGGTGCTTCGGGAGAGGGTATGATCTTCACGTCAGTCGATGAAGTAAGGGGAGCATACGATGCAGGTAAAATTGATCTCCATGCGAAGATAAAAATCAGGGGGATCAACAAGATCACTGAAACAAACGGGAAGAACGAACAGATAACTTATCCTTTCTGGAAAGACTATACTACCGTTGGTCAGGTTATCTTCAATGAGATAATTCCGGATGGCCTTGGATATATCATGTCCAATGCTTACATCACTCATGAAAAAGTTTTCAGCAAGAAAGGTTTAACTGAGCTGGTAGGCCGATGTTTCAATGAGCAAGGGTCTGTGACAACGGCGATATTCCTTGATAACCTCAAGGAACTGGGATTTCATTACGCTACGGTCTCAGGTCTTACCATTGGGATGTACGATATGCTTATCCCGTCCAAGAAAGAAGATATAGTTGCGAAAGCCGCGCATGAGGTTGAGGAAATAGAGAAGAGTTCCAGGCGCGGAGAACTAACGGAAGCTGAGCGATACAACAGAGTTATCGACAACTGGGCCAAGGCTACTGAAGAAGTGAAAAACGCCATGATGGAAGAACTCAAACATGATAATCACGGTTTCAACCCTGTATACATGATGGCCAATTCCGGTGCTCGAGGTAGTGTTGACCAGATGAAACAGCTTTCAGGTATGAGAGGTCTGATGACTAAACCCAGAAAAAAACTGACGGGGGAGCTGGGAGAAACGATTGAAACTCCGATCATTTCTTCATTGAAGGAGGGTCTCTCAGTGATCGAGTATTCGATTTCCACACACGGATCACGAAAGGGACTTGCCGATACCGCTCTGAAGACTGCTGATGCTGGATACCTCACCAGGAGGCTTGTCGATGTCTGTCAGGATGTAATTACAACCACAGAGGATTGCGGAACAATCCGGGGAAGGACCATTACCGCCCTGAAGGAAGGGGAAGAGGTCATTGAACCTCTTAGAGACAGAATCCTGGGACGTGTTGCAGCGGAGACAATTTATCAGCCCGGAACCGATGATGCGGTATGTCAGGCTGGTCAGGAAATCTCAGCTGAACTTGCTGAGGAAATAGATCAAATGGGAGTTGAATCAGTCAGGATCAGAAGCGTTCTGGCCTGCGAAGCACCCAGGGGCTTATGTGCGAAATGCTACGGCTGGGACCTTTCCAGAAATAGAATGGTTACGATTGGTGAGGCTGTCGGAGTGATTGCCGCACAGAGCATTGGAGAACCTGGAACACAGCTTACTCTCCGTACGTTCCATACAGGCGGTGTTGCAGGAAGAGAAACAAGAGCCTCTGAAGTAATCGCAAGACATTCCGGTGTAGTCAGCTATAGAAATCCATGTGTTGTGATAAGTACTGACGAAAGTGGTAATAAGACAATGGTCAGTACCCGCAATACTCAGCTTGATATTCTTGACAGTGCCGGAGAAGTACAGTCCACTTACGATATTGTTGTTGGCTCACAGATGAATGTTGAAGACAGTCAGAAGATTGAAAAGGATGATGTTATCTGCAGAAGTGATCCGTTCATAATTCCCATTGTCGCCGAACAGGCTGGCAGTGTTCACTACGTTGATATAGAGGAAGACACTACTCTCAAGGAAGAAATCGACAGCGAGCAGAGAAAACAGATGGTCATTGTGGAGGACAGAAGCAAAACCCTTCATCCCCATATTTTCATACTTCCTGAGCAGATGGTTGTTCTCAGCGGTCATCCAAGACGTCGGGATGAAGAGCTCTTTCTCCTTGGAGAACTTGTCAAGGAGATGAAAGATGGCTCCGGACGTATTATCTATACTTATCATGAAGTGAGTTCGTACCGCACTGAAACCCTTATAGAGGAATTCATCGACCGAATGAAAGATCAGAAAATCCCGATAATTTCGGTTGATTGCAGGAAGGTCGGTACAGGGAGCTATGCTGCATTCACTATCGCTGCAGGTGAGATTGAGAATTTCGTGGGAAAGAAAGCCAAAAAGGAAATAAGCGCCCTGAAAGAAGCCGCCATCGCACTTGAGACTACGACGAAGCGGAAAAACGAAAAACTTGAAGAGAAATTCGCCGAAGCGCTTGCCGATCTCAGTCAGAAAGCACCGTTCATCATTGTGATTCAATCACTGGATAGAGGGCATCAGGGAACCAGACAACTGGTCAAATGCACTCAGGATATAATAACTGACAGCAATATGATGGTTATTTCAGACTTCACTGCAAGAGGAACCAGGAGTCATGTCTCTCAGCGGGGTCGAACGAAGAACGATAAAGATCCGGTAGAGCAGTTCATCGGTGACGATGTAAAAGGAAAATACCCGATTCCCAGCGGAGCACATCTTCGAGTTCATGACGGGAGCCTTATCAAGCTTGGTGTTCATATCGCCAGGATTGAGCGAAAGCTCGGGCAACAGCGTGATATCACAGGAGGGCTTCCCAGAGTGGATGAACTCTTTGAAGCCCGGATACCAAAAGATGCCGCAAGCATCGCTGAGATCGATGGCGTTGTTTCTCTGAGTCCTATCAAGGCGGGGATCAGAACTGTAACGATCAGGGCGGATCAGGGCCAGGAGTCTTCCGTGAAGATACAGGCTTCTGTACATATCAGAGTGCACGAGGGAGACAGAGTTAAGGCCGGTGATCGTCTTACTGAAGGCCCTCTGTCACCTCATGACATATTGAGAATCATGGGAACAGAGGCAGCGGAAAAGTATCTTCTGAATGAGATTCAGGAAGTATACCGCCTGCAGGGTGTAAAGATCAACGACAAACATGTCAGTATTGTTGTAAGGCAGATGCTGGCGAAAGCCAGGATTGATGATCCCGGGGATACGACATTTCTTGAGGGAGCACAGATTGACAGGCTGATTCTACAGAAGGAAAACAGGAAAATGATGGCAGAGGGAGCAAAACCCGCAACATCTGCAGTCCTTCTGCTTGGAATCACAAAGGCGTCCCTGGCAACGGACAGCTTCCTTTCGGCAGCTTCCTTCCAGGAGACAAACAGTGTTCTTGCAGATGCTGCTACCGCAGGAAAGATAGACTACCTTCGCGGATTGAAGGAGAATGTAATTGTTGGACATCTGATTCCTGCCGGAACAGGTTTGAAAAAGTATAGCAATGTCAAACTCACTCTTCCTGACGGCGACTCCCTGCCTGAACCGGCAATGGCTGCCGATATTGAAGAACATGACATTGACGAAACAGATTTTGATATATAGAGTTAAACCTCTTGCGCCTTGACAGGTGCAAAGTGAAAAGAGCTTTCTGAAAGGAGCTGCAGTGCCCACAATTAACCAGCTTGTGCGAAAAGGGCGCAAGAAAAAGGTGTCCAAGAACAAGGCACCTGCATTAACCGGATGCCCGCAGAAACGGGGTATTTGTACCAGGGTATACACTTCAACACCGAAAAAGCCGAATTCTGCTCTGCGGAAGGTTGCCAGAGTACGACTGCGAAACGGTTTTGAAGTAACTGCCTACATACCCGGTATCGATCACAATCTTAATGAACACTCTGTTGTGCTTATAAGAGGCGGCAGAGTCAAGGATCTTCCCGGAGTAAGATACCATATTATCCGGGGTGTTGAAGATACTTCAGGTGTTGAAGGAAGAATGCAGGGTCGCTCTAAGTACGGCACGAGAAAAACAAGGTAAAACGCGTTCTGCACTGTTGCTGTGCAGACGAGGAGGACTAAATGGCTAGACGTTCACGGCCAAAAAAGCGGGAAGCTGTTCCTGACAGGAAATACGGCAATCTGCTTATGGCCAAGTTTATCAATAAGCTTATGCAAAAGGGAAAGAAATCAGTAGCGGAAAGAATTTTCTATGATGCCATGGACATTATTACGGAGAAAACAGGACAGGATGCAGTTACTGTATTCAACAGAGCCATGGGGAATGTACGTCCCCAGCTCAAGGTGAAATCCCGACGGGTCGGCGGGTCAACGTACCAGATTCCAATGGAAGTTAAACCTCAGGAAAAAGACTCGCTCGCAATGCGCTGGATTATTCAGTACGCAGAAGCCAGAAGCGGCAAAGGTTTGTCAGAGAAACTTGCAGTAGAAATTATGAATGCTGCTAAAGGTGAGAGCGCCGGCAGCGTAAAGAAAAAAGAAGATACACACAGAATGGCGGAGGCCAACAAGGCATTTGCTCACTATCGCTGGTAGGCACGCTTTCGAGTTCCTCCAGCGACAGATTGCTTCCGATATGATTTAACTGGAGGATGAACGCTCTCATGAGCAAATCCCTGTCTGACAAAATCCGGAATATAGGCATCATGGCGCACATAGATGCCGGCAAGACAACAGCCACAGAACGGATATTATATTATTCAGGAATAGTACACCGTCTGGGTGATGTTGATCACGGAACCGCAGCAATGGACTGGATGCCCCAGGAAAAAGAGAGAGGCATCACTATTCAGTCCGCAGCAACCACCTTCGTATGGAAATCTCACCAGATTAATCTTATCGACACTCCCGGTCATGTAGATTTTACAGCTGAGGTCGAGAGAAGCCTGAGGGTTCTGGACGGAGCAGTTGCGATATTCTGTGCTGTCGGCGGCGTGGAACCTCAATCGGAAACCGTCTGGCATCAGGCTGACAGGTACAATGTTCCCAGGATTGCTTTCATCAACAAAATGGACAGACAGGGAGCGGATTTTCCAAGAGTACTTGAAATGATGCGTGACATGCTCGGCGCAAAGCCTGTACCGGTAATTCTGCCCATAGGCAGTGGAACCGGTTTTTCCGGAATAATCGACATTATTGAAGGTCATGCAATTTATTTTGATGAAACATCACAGGGTGCCAGATTCAGCACTGAAAAAATTCCGGATGAATACAGAGCTCAATTCAGCCATTTGCGAAATACTCTCTGGGAAACAGCTGCAATGCTTGATGAGACTGCCATTGAGAAATACTTCAATGGTGATCTGAGTTCTGAGGATGTCAGAAAACTTCTCCGAACCGGTACGATTTCCGGACAACTCGTACCTGTGCTCTGCGGTGCCGCGCTGAAGAATATAGGTATTCAGCAACTCATGGATGCAATAGTCGACTGGCTTCCATCTCCATCCGAATTGCCTTCGGTTACAGGAATTTTAAGAGATGGATCAGATACGAAGATTGAACGCCGGCTCGATGCCCAGTTCACAGCTCTGGTCTTCAAGGTTCAGAATGATCCTCATCTTGGAAAACTCGCATTTATGAGAGTCTATTCAGGAACGATTAAAGATGGCGCTCATGTATTGAATAACAGAACCGGAAAGAAGGAAAGGCTTACCAGACTCGTTAGAATGCATGCGAACAAGAAAAATCATCTGGACAGAGTCCAGGCCGGTGACATAGCGGCTGCTGGATTAAAGGATGTCGTAACAGGAGACACACTTACGCTTCAAACCAATCCTGTTGTTCTTGAATCCATCGTTTTTCCTGAACCGGTAATGCAGATGGCAATTGAGCCCATGAGTACCTCAGACGACAAAAAGCTCATTGAAGCCCTCGCCTCACTTGCAAATGAGGATCCAAGCTTCAGAGTAGGTATTGATGAAGAATCCGGGCAGACGCTGATCAAAGGAATGGGTGAGCTTCACCTGGAAGTGATTGCCGACAGGATCAACCGTGAATACGGAGTTCTGGTCAGAACCGGGAAACCTCAGGTTTCATACAGAGAGAGCATTTCACGAATGGCAACCGGTTCTGGTGAATTCAGGAAATCCATTCAGGGAAGAGGGCATTTCGGTCATGCTCTGCTTAGAGTATCACCTGCAGTATCCGGTATTGAATTCATTAATACACTGGATAATAATGACCTTCCGGAACATTTCGCTCATGCAGTTGAAAGAGGTGTTATGGGGTCTATCGGTGCCGGACCGCTTGCTGGTTTCTCTATGGATGGAATTAAAATTGAGCTTCTGGAAGCTGAAGTCCATGCAACAGACTCCAGTGAAACCGGATATTCCTATGCTGCGGCAATGGCTCTTCGGGAATGCCTTAAAAAAGGCGGACCTGTTCTCAGGGAACCGGTTATGAAACTCGATATCATTTGTCCGTCAAATTATGTCGGAGAAGTGATCGGTGATGTTAATTCCCGGAGGGGCAGTATTATAAGTATGGAGCC
>DAOWNO010000029.1 GCA_030642525.1 Candidatus Aegiribacteria sp. | reverse complement strand
GTCCTATCCCGCCACCGATACTCTGAGGAATCTCATCGTTCAGGATCATCTTGTGGTATGGCAGTTCAAGGAAATCAAGCTGATCTGTCATTTCAAGCTGCTTCTTCAAAGTATCCTTGGTTACACGGATTCCCATGGAAGTAAGCTCATGTCGCCTCTTTGTAACTGGATTCCACACGAGGATATCGCCGTTCAGACCATGCATCTGCTGGCCATCCTTCACAACTGACGGGGTCATCCAGTCATCGTAGTCAGCAGCCCTCATCTCATGAGGGTAACCGTCTTTGAGTGTCCATCCGATTCCGTAGATGAATACTGCCGAGGATACTTCCTGCAGAACCTTTGTTTCCCTCTGTTTTCTTGGCAGATCGGGAAACATATCAAGAATTTCTTCAGCGTGAAGGAATGTCAGTTCTTCAGGAAGACTCTCGTATTTATCAGAGATGAGCTGTGGGAAGAGTTCCTGCACTCTGTGTTCTGATTCCTTAAGAATTTTCCAGAGTTTCTTGACAACATCGGTGAGATAATCGAGGTTCCTTTCCTTATCCGTTATGACTTTCTCCCAGTCCCACTGATCAACATAACTGCTGTGATCATGGTCGAGAAAATAATCTTTCCGGACAGCTCTCATATCAGTGTAAAGACCCTCGCCGATCTCCATCTCGAACTGCTTGAGGGCAAATCTCTTCCATTTTGTGGCAGCCTGAACAATCTGAGCATCGATCTTCTTTTCAAGCCCAAGCCCGCATTGAAAATCAATTGGTGTTCTAGAACCATCTCTGTCGAGATAATCGTTCATGCCGCTGTCGCGGTCCATAATAAGGGGAGATTCAACTCTGATAAGATTCAACTCTCTGCAAAGACCTTCTTCTATGGTTTTCTTGATCTCCGCGATGGCGAACTGAGTTTCCTTCCGAGTGAGCAAGGGAGAATAATCGTCTGGAAGAACCATTTCAAGTTTCTCGTAGGTACTTACTCCTGGTCCCGCGAGATCTGCTTCCTTAGCCTTGTTGGGCATCCGTCACCTCTACTTTCTGTTTCTGTTTTTGAGAATACTAACAATGAAATTACAACATGCATTACAATGAAATGCAGAAAACAAACAACCACAAAACTAATCATTTGAAAATCGCTCTGTCAATGATTACCAAGAGTCCGGCTGAAACATACTCCGGGATTCTGGATAGAAAATGAAAATTGGTACACTGCTTAACGCGATATTCATAATTAAACCAAACCGTTACTCACCAGAATTGGAATTATGCGGGTTCCTTTCACAATATGATCATGAACTTGAGTTACAGCCCTTTCTGAAACATATTAGCCTTTTCAGACATAATAAATATTCATCAGTCATAGAGGAACATGAACAGCAGCATCAATCGAAGAGAAACAAGGCAGGTTAAAGTCGGTGATGTCGCCATCGGCGGCAAAGCACCAATATCCGTGCAGTCCATGACGACTGCACCTGCGCGGGACGTACAGGCTGTTGTCAGTCAAATAGAAAGTCTGGTTCAACTGGGTGTTGAGATTGTCCGTGTCGCGGTTCCCGACATGGATGCGGCAATAGCTCTGGAAAAAATCGTTGAATCATCACCCGTTCCTGTTGTAGCGGATATCCATTTTGACCCGGAGCTGGCGCTTGTAGCTCTTAGAGCCGGCGTTCATAAACTCAGGCTGAATCCCGGCAACATCAGGAAGAAAAAGGATATTCGGCGTATTGCTGAAAAAGCCTCCGAACTGAGTGTGCCGAT
The DNA here is from genome assembly GCA_030642525.1 of Candidatus Aegiribacteria sp. GTDB lineage: Bacteria > Fermentibacterota > Fermentibacteria > Fermentibacterales > JCC-6 > Aegiribacteria. Next base: position 10,212 of record DAOWNO010000029.1, on the reverse strand, counting down.
AAGGATAGGAGTCAATTCCGGCAGCATTCCCGGAGACCTCAGAGACAGGTACGGAGGGGTGAACAGAGAATCCATGTGGGCTTCTGCAAGGAGACATCTGGATCTGCTTGAAGCTTCCGGTTTCAGAGATATCGTACTATCTCTTAAAGCCAGCGATCCCATGCTCACAGTGGCTGCCAACAGAATGGCATCAGCAGAATGTGATTATCCTCTGCATCTTGGTGTTACTGAAGCAGGACCACAGCTTATCGGTAGTGTAAGAAGTACGGTTGCCCTGACGCTTCTGCTTGCAGAGGGAATTGGCGATACCATCCGGATCTCTCTATCAGGAAATCCGGAAAAGGAACCCGCGGTAGCATGGGAAATTCTCTCATCTCTTGGAATCAGAAAAAAATTTCCGCGGTTAGTGTGCTGTCCGACATGTGCAAGATCCCGAATTGATGTGGAGAAACTGGCTTTGTCTGTTCAGCAGCATCTTGCCGGAATAGAAGGAGACTTTACATTAGCTATTATGGGGTGCGAGGTAAACGGACCGGGAGAAGCTCGAGAGGCAGATATCGCACTGATCGGAACTCCCTCCGGAGTTCAGCTCTTTGTTGACGGAATAAATACCGGAGAACTTGAGATGTCTGATCTCGCCAGTCATCTTGATAAGGCTGTAGATTCATATATTCGAGAGAAACGCGGAACTTCAGGAGGGTGTGACTGTGGTAGCAAAGAAAACAATTCAGATTCAACTTGAAAGACTTGCCGAAGAGCAGTTTGAAGAACTCGATGTGCGCTTTACAGATGCTCTTGGGAACTGGCGTCATGTGACTGTACCGGCTTCAGTCGTCGATGAGGAATTTTTTCATCGGGGAATAGGTTTTGATGGATCCACATTGAAAGGCATGACCCTGAACGAGTCAGGAGATTTGATTCTTCAGCCCGATCCCAGAAGAGTATTCGAGGATCCGTTCGCTACGAGAAAAACACTGGTTGTGTTCGCTTACATAATACACCCTGACACAGGTAAGCCTTTTTCAAAGGATCCAAGGGGAGTAGCCCGGAGGGCAGCCGGTTACCTTAGAACTTCAGGGATGGCGACAGACAGTTTCTGGGCGCCGGAGTTCGAGTTCTACATTTTCGACGAGGTTTCCTTCTGGACGGAACCCGGTAATCAGGGTTACTGCCTGAGGAGTATTGAAGCGCCTGAAAACTCTAAAAACCCGGATTCAAAAGGTTTTGTTCATTCAGATGAATCGGGTTACCACGTGATGTATCCTGTTGACAGCCTGCATGATATAAGATCTGAAATGGCATTTTATATGCAGAAGGCAGGTATACAGATCAAGTACCACCATCATGAAGTCGGCAGAATGGGACAGAGCGAGATAGAGGTTAATTTCGCACCTTTCCTGAGCGCGGCTGACAATGTGATGCTGGGGAAACATATAATTCGCAATGTTGCTCTTAAACACGATCTGTCCGCAACCTTCATGCCGAAACCGATTGGGGGAGAGCCTGGTTCAGGCATGCACTTTCATCTGTTCATGACAAACAATCAGAACAGGATCTTTTACGATAAGAACGGGTATTGCAATCTCAGCAAAACCGCTCTCAGCGCGATTGCCGGGATACTTCACCATGCTCCCGCCATCTGCGCATTTTCAAACGCTACTGTCAACAGTTACCGCAGACTTGTACCGGGACAGGAAGCGCCGGTTTACCGATTCTTCTCAGGTCCTAACAGAAGCGCTTCGATAAGAGTGCCATCGTATGCGAGAACACCGGATTCAATAAGGTTTGAATACAGAGTTCCGGATGGAAGCGGAAATCCGTATCTATCCATGAGTGCAATACTTATGGCAGCTATTGACGGTATGAAGAAGAAAATGAATCCGGAGAAACTTGGATATGGCCCTATAGACGCAAATGTCTTTTCGGATAATTTTGACACAGGCAACCTTGCAGTACTCCCGTCGACACTGGAAGAAGCCCTTGATGCTCTGGATGAAGACCGGGAATTCCTGGAGATAAACGATGTTTTTGCTTCCGAATTAATTGATGATTACATAAAAGTTAAGCGCGAAGAAACTGCGAGTTTCTACGGGAGTCCGCATCCAAAAGAGCACTCGCTGTATTTCAGTCTATAACTGAGAGGAAATTTGATGAAAAAACTGTTGATCCTTACATTCCTGATCCTGATGCTCGCGTGCGGGGCTGAGGAATCCCCATCGGAAGAAGTCATTGACGAGCATGTAACCACCTCTGAAGAATATGTTCTTCCGGACGCGGATGTTTATCTGACAATCACCGATTCCATCGGTATAGAGCTTGGCGACAGCAACTACGTTTTCGGCAGCATAGCCGGAGTCAGCATTACTCCTGAAGGTTATATTGCCATACTTGACAGGCAGAAAAACTGTGTCAGCCTTTTCTATCCGGAAGGTGAGTTCGTTGAGCGAATCGGGCGACAGGGCAGCGGTCCTGGTGAGTTTCTGCTTCCTGTCGGAATGGCTTTCTTCCCTGAAGGGGGAATGGTTATTTCCGATGGTATGGGAGGGAAACTTATCTATTTCAATTCCGATCTGGAATATGAATTTGATGTAACAGGCTTTTATCCTTCTCCGCCAAATCCGATTTCAGGGCTGGAAGGCGGGGTTATCGTCGGAATGAAACCCGATTTTCAGCAGAATGAAGAAGGTATGCTAATGGGTTTCGCCATTGCAAGATGGGAGAAGGGAGAGGCTGAACCAGAAGTGGTTTATCACTCCAGCGCGTCTCCATTCGATCCTTCGGATCTGAGCGCGATGCAGGATGATATACTCAACTTCGGAGTTACTCCGGAGGGAATCGTTTTCACAGCGTCCCTGTCCACTGAAGTGTATGAGTTCACCGTATGGAGCCCCGAAGGAGAAGAACTCTACACGATAAAGAATGAGGATTTCGTACGGGTGCGAAAAACAGAGGAAGAGATTGATCTTGAAACTGAAATGGTGAACAACCTGATGATCCAGCAGGGAATGCCCGAATCAATGGCCAACTGGGAACCGGATCCGTATCGAACTGCAATAGGAGGATTTGATATTGATGAACAGGGACGTCTCTGGGTTAGAAATGGAACAGCGGCGACCCTTTACTTCGATGTTTACTCCGTTGATGGATTTGATTTTCTCTTTACAGCGGCGCTTGATGTCGGAGAAAAAGTCAGTACATGGGATGTTGTCATAGAAGGGGACAAATTCATAGCGTTCGACGCTGATCCTGAATTGTATCCCCAGGTGTTCACAGGAGATTTGCCTGAATAATCTTCAGGAACGATATAAGAAACTCGTGCCGCGCAAAAGAATGCATGGCACGAGTTTTTTAAAGGGGTTGAAGAAGAGCTCTTACCGGGGAACCGTCTCCTGATTCTATTCTGAGGGGAAGGCAGATCAGCAGGTATTCCCCGGGGTTTATCTCGCTGAGCCAGAGATTTTCCACGATGGGAATGGAAGCCTCCAGAAATATTCTGTGAGCGTTCGATGAATCCGGCGGATCGACGGAAACTGAATCGATTCCGAGCAGAGCGATTCCCCTATCGCGAGCGGCTTCCGCTGCCGAAGATGTTAAAGCAGTATAATTCCTGAAGACATCAGTCTGATTTGATCGTGAAGAAACTGTTTTCAGCAGGAGGGCTTTCCCCTGCAGAGAAAGCCCTGAAAGCACATCTTCATCGATTGCCTTCCTGCTGCCGCAATCCACCACGGTCGCGTTCAGAATGAGCTTCGTCAGGGGAATGTTGTCCACGGTTGTATTGCAGTGGGCAAGGTGAGCGGGAGCGTCCATATGCGTTCCCGAATGAGAACTCATCTTCAATCCGGATGTAACGAATCCATCAGCAACTGTTATGAGATTCCGCTTGAACTGCTCGTCCCCGGGCCAGAAAGGTGTGTTCTCTGAAAGAGGTCGTGTTATGTCTATCATTCTATCCGGTGAAAGCGAATACGTTTTTTTCAACAGCTTCCTCTCTATCTGATCAACTTATTGACAAAAAAACCTCCCTCAAGCTGCATCAATTATATATACTATAGAAAAGAATATTCCATGCGGACAATTCAATTGTCACTAATGATTCTGGATACGCTGATTAGAATGAGATAATAAGCTGACCATGAAAGCGGTAACCGAGCAGGAACCAATTTCCATGGACTCTCTGCGTCAAATGGCAATGGAGCTTTTCGGCGACATGATCAAAGCTGTGGTGGATCGATTGGTGTTCCGATGAAGTCCCCTATGCACAAGGATCTTGCCGCAGGCCGCTGGTGGGAGCTGTCGCTGTACGAGCAGCTGGGAAATGTAGGCAGCGAGGTCGGCAGGGCACTTCGCTGGAGAACCCGAAATCCACAGATATCTCAAGGAGCATTTGAGCGTGCATTGGAGCTGATGGATCTCACTCTTGATGATCCCCGCCACCGGCGCTCGGTTGCTCGCCTGCGCGAACTCGCACGGACGCGGGAGGTTCTGGTCGATTTTTTTGCAGGCTCGAATGAATACCAATCCACCGATGTTTCCCTGCAGCGGTACTTCGATGCCTTCGCCGTTGCCGCGGCCCTTTCGCGTGACCGTGCTCTGCTCAAGAATCCATCCGGGTGAAATCAGCCTTTTGAGGTAACAACAGGGCAGGTTGTATTCAGAGGACATGCTTCGCACCGGGGTTTGACCGGTTTACAGATTCTCTGTCCGAACGTTACCATTATGTGATTTATTCTGCTCCAGTATTCAGGAGAAAAGATTCTCTGAAGCTGCAATTCGGTTTCTTCAGGTGAGGATGTGCATGCAAGACCAAGTCTGTTCGAGATTCGATGTACATGAATGTCGACACATATAGCGGGTTTTCCGAACACCATTCCAAGAACGAAATTGGCTGTTTTTCTTCCTACTCCCGGAAGGCTCATCAGATCCTCAATGTTATCCGGAACTTTTCCTTCAAACCTGCTATGAATCAATTCAGCTGTCTGCTTCAGCTGTTTTGCTTTCTGTCTGAAAAAGCCAGCCGGTCTGAGCAGTGTTTCCAGTTCTTTGATGTCAATAGAGATCATCGACTTAACGTCAGGGGCCGATTTCAGTACTCTCGCAGATACCGTCCTGGTAACCGCATCCCTCGTTCTGAGGCTTATAACAGTCGATACAAGAACCGGAAATGCCTCACGTGATTCCTCGAGAGGGGCTGGAGTACCCGGCAGGTCTACAGCCTGCTTCATTGATTCGAGAATCTCAAGCGCTCGCTGATCGTTCACTCTTCTACTTTTACGAATTTCAATCCCAGCCGTTGTCCCTGCTTCAGGCTGAGAGCAAGCTTCCCTTCAAGAAGAGAGATAAGATCATCACCGAGTGCCTCTCTGCGCCAGCCGGATAGTCCCGGAATCGAAGAGAAGTCCTCCTCCGAGACGGGAGGATGTTTCGCAAGAGCATCCATCATTTCGGATGACAGAAGCAGAGCGGGTGAAATGCCCAGTCTGCTGGACTCCTGTTTCAGAAATATTCTGAGGATATCCCTGCGGGCTGAGATGCCGGGGTTTGAGTGGTATTGCGGGATGTCAGGGATATTTTCCGAGGGGTTGATCCTGGCTTCCCTGATCACTGCCAGTATTTCGTTTCCGTATTTCTTTATAAACCCGGAAGAGATTCCCCTCAGCCTGGACAAGCTGCTTGTTTTCTCAGGGGCCATTGCGGTGATTGCTCCAAGGATATAATCCCTTACTACATAATTGCGGGGTTTATTCAGCTTCTCTGCTGTCTTTTCCCTCCATTGAACAAGAGCCCAGAGGATCGGGAGTCTGCTTTTCGTGATTTTCCCGGTTGACCTGACTTTCTGGAAAACTTTTTTCAGCGGGATTTCATATGTGGAGGGAACAGTGAGTAATTCAGCCTGTTCAGTATACCAGTTCAATCGGCCTGTTGATTTCAGTCTTTTCATCTGATTCCTGTAAATCCTGATCAGGTATCTGACGTCGTTGAGAGCGTATTCGATCTGCTCCCTCGAGAGAGGCCGGATAGACCAGTCGCTCAGAGTATGTCCTTTTTGCGGGGCTTTGCCGCACTCGGTTCTGACAAGATTATAAAGAGAGATCTGAAGTTCATGCCCAAGAAACGCGGCAGCAAGCTGAGTGTCAAATACGGATGAAAAAACTATGTCAAGATGGTGCATAAGAACGTCAATATCGTTTCTGGCCGAGTGAATAACTTTAACAGGAGCCTCCGATTCGAGCAATTCACTGATCGGCTCCAGATTCTCAATCCGGAGAGGGTCAACTGCTACCGGACCGTTCCTGCCCGCAAACTGTATGAGAAACAGTTCGGGCCAGTATCTTTTCTCTCCATGAAATTCAGTATCCAGGGCAATGACGTCTTCTTTTTTCAGATCCTCAATCAGTCTGTTCAGCTCCTCCTGAGTATCGATAAGGGTAATATTGCTCAAAGATTCTCCTGATCAGGATTGTGTGATACCGAATTCAAAGGCGATCTCTCCGAAGCGGAACTTCGGTCTATTATGCTCGTTTCATCATGGAATGGGCAGTAGACTCCCTCCTCGGTGATTTCATAATAGACGTAACCGTTATCCGGACAGCGGAATCCTCCCCGCTGGCTGAATTCCCCATCACTCTCCTCGAACATTCCGGAAAAACTGTCAGGGAAACGATAACCTGCAAGAATGTAATCAGAGACAACCCCCGCCAGACTGTCTCGCAAGAGCATGCAGTTTGATCCTTCTACGTTCAGGCCGTCTCCAAGATGACCTGAAGGACAGAGAAGCATGCAGCCTTCAAGTAAATAGGGTTTGCCGCTTATAGGACAAGCGTAATCTCCGGGATCAACTCCATTGCGGTATGCAGGTATTACCGTTTCCTGAGCGAAAGCAGTACATAATAATGTAGCTCTTCCAAGAAGATTATCGAGTGATGAATCTCCCGATATTGCCAATTCTCCGGAATCGTCCTTTCTGAGCCAGATTGTTCGTGATCCTCCCTGCTCGAGAGCCAGGGAAATCGTGTATCCTCTTGATTCAATGTTACCGATAGTGATTCTGCCTGACGAAGGCGAGTCATCAAGTAACTCCAGAAAGGTCGGGCTGACCAGCGCCGAAAGACTATCGGACAGCAGGAAGTACGCATCTTCAGTATTCCCCGAAGAGAGGGTCTCCACATACTCGTGAGAAATGTCAAGCAAAGCCTTTCCGGTACTTGAATTACGAGCCATGAATGCAGCTGAAATCATAATCGCACAGATAACCAGCCGGCGCACTTCTAATTCCTGCCACCTGAACCGCTTGATGTGCTGCTGAAAAGACTGAGGAAATCAATACCCGTTCCGTTTACCATTATTCCCCACTCTTTGGACGTATTCTCCCCGCCTAGACAGTAATAGACATCAGCAGTCAGATTGATATTCTCGTTGTTCAACATGAAACCAGCCCTGAGATCCTGCCTGCTGAAATCACTGTTATTCTGACCGGTTGTATTTCCGTCTATCTTTGCTTCTGTTTCACCTCTTGTTGCTATTTCTCCTCCGATTCTCAGGCTCAGTTCAGGGTTCATAGGAAGGACGAGAAAACCTGCTAGTCGGAGTTCAACAGGAGGTTTTGTTTCCGCGGAATCTTTTCTTGATGCGTGAAGAGCATCCCATGCCCACAGGTAATAACGAAGGCCTGCGGTAGCTTCCACACTCAGGTTTGATCCCTGCCCGATCGGTGACTGAACGGTCATAGCTCCGTCAAAAGCGAAATGCCTGTCGCTTTCTGAGTAATCCCCTGACTCCAGCGCTCCCTTTAAAGGAATCCTTATCGCGCCCCTTGCTATGAGCATGGGCGATCTTGTAAGCCATCCATCAAGAGATATCCACGGATCGGTTATCCCCACGCCAGTGGTATCTGAAGGTCCCTGAATCTGAAGATGGCCGGGAATAATAATGGAAATTGTATGACTGTTTGTCAGACCGTATCTGCCGACGAACTGAAATCTCAGAACACCCAGGCTGGTTGAATAATCATGAAGCTCACTGTTGCCGAGAGAATCGGTAAACCAGTACTGACTTGCTCCGAAATACCCCAGGGCAACGTTTCCGTCTGATTCCATAGAATGAAGAACGTTTGTAAGGTTATTGTAGTAAAGCGGGTCATACGAAAACGAAACCCCGCATATAACAATCAAAACAGTCAGAAGAAATCGATAATTAGCCATATTTTCCCTTTCAAGGAATATCAGTTCTGTAATTCAATTCCAGACAATCAAACATAGTTCTTTTCGGGCTGTTGACATAAGCCGCATATGCTTTTCTAATAGTACACGTTTAATACTGCAAGTCATATTGATTAGTTTTGTTCACCACTCGAAAGGAAGGGAAAATGAAATCACGTGGTCTTATCCTGTTCATAACGCTTTTTCTGGTAACAGGAAGTGCCTTTTCGCTCCCCTCGGTAATGGGGTTCAGAGGAGTAAGCAGGGTTCTTGATGCAAGAACTATCGGTGAGAACGAAATGGCTTTCGCTCTCATTGGAAGGTACTGGAGCAGTTCAGATAAATACGATGACCTTCACTATCGAGCTCGCAACACCAGTTCAGATACTGTACTGAGCGTGGAGGATTCGGAGCATTTTGCCGAAGGTTTTTTTGCTCTGGATTACGGGTTGATGAGTTTTATTGAGATCGCGGCACGTATCAGTTATGTAGGCACATACTATGAATTCGACCTCACTCCTCCCAGAAACCAGACAATTGGTCAGTGGGATGGTATTCATGGAATGGGTGATGTGTTGCTGGGATTTAAGGCAGGGTTTACCCCCACGCCATCAAGCGAGGTTCTGTGGCTGGGAGTGGGCAACTGGTTCTCTTTCGCTCCAAGAACGAATAATACGGTGGAGTGCGAGGAATATGACGGCAGATATGCTGGCAGCACTCCGATGTACACCATGCGCAGACCCAGCCTTTCTACCGGACATACCAGTATCGGTTTTGGCGGCCTGATTTCCACCGACATGGCTAACATCTGGCCTGGAACTCCCATCCGCGTCCATGTCAATGTGGGATACTCAATGTACAAACAGACAGTAAGCATGGAGGATTACGTACTTGAATTTGACAGTACGGGGAGAAGATCAAGAACAAACCTGACCGACGTGAGCTTGCTGGTTAAGGATAACGCGCTGGATATGGGATTCGCCATTGAATTTCCCACCAAGTTCGCGGTTCTCTTCACGGAATTTTCCATGAAGAAGTATCTTGACAGAGACAATTACGCTACCGTCTCTTATTTCACTCCGGGAATCCGGGTTTTCTCGGGTGGCGGAGTCATCATGGACTTCAGCTTCAATATGGGGTTGACGGATTTCAATACGGAATATTTCGATTTCGGACATAATCTTTATCAGTCCGGAATAGTATCAGCTGAAGAGAGAACAGAGAGCACCTCTTCCCGAAGGTGGCACCCAGGAATGGGGCGTTTCCGCAAGCATAGCTTTCTCCAGCGATCTGATCGATAGGGGACCCGGAGTCACAACCGGAATAGTTTCAGGTATGATCACTGAATTCGAAACAGGTGATCCTGTGGAAGCTGAAATATCATTCCCCGGCATACCTGTACAGAGTGTTAATTCTGACCCTGAAACAGGTTTCTATTCGGTCACTCTTCCTGAAGGAAGCATTCCCATTACCGTTTCCGCTGAAGGCTACAACGCCGCGTCCGCGACGGTGGTTCTGGAAGCCGATCAGGATGTTGTAGTTGATTTCTCTCTTGAGGTAAGAGCCGGACAGGGACAGATTGCCGGAACGGTTACGGAGTTCGAGAACCACGATCCGCTTCAGGCTACGATAACTATCGATACAGAAGAACCTATCACAGTTGAATCTTCCGCGGCTGGAGTATTCCAGATTGACGCGCCGGAAGGAACATGGACAGTAACGGCTGATGTTGACGGATACGTTTCCCGTTCCCAGCCTGTTGTTATTACCGCCGATCAGACTTCAATTGTCGATTTTGTCCTGAGACCAGCCCTGGAGACAGGACAGGTTCTAGCCTTCGATAATATTTACTTCGACAGCGGCAGCGCGAATCTCAAACCGGAGTCCTACTACGTTCTGGACAACATGGTTGAAATACTCGAGGCGAATCCGAATGCCAGAGTTCAGGTCGGAGGACATACCGATTCTGATGGCAGTTCAAGCTATAACCAGACTCTCAGCGAACAGAGAGCTG
>DAOWNO010000255.1 GCA_030642525.1 Candidatus Aegiribacteria sp. | reverse complement strand
TGAGAGGATATCTTCTCCAAGGAGTTCATTCAGTTCAGCTTCTATGATACGGGTAGTGCTGTCCGTTGAACGAAGATCGGTTCCGAAGGTTCTTTCCGCATGCAAACTGATGAATCCCATATCCGGTCTTTCCATGAATTCCTTCGGGATCAGCTGCATAACCAGCAGCGATAATACAAAGAGAGCCAGTGTTCCCAGAATGGCGTATTTCTTTTTATTAAGAACCTTTCTGAGGAAAGCTCCATATTTTTCCACTGCCCGATCCATGAATCGTGAGTGTTTGTGAGCAATCGATCCGTTTTTATGAACCGCAACCAGATGCTTTGTTTTGGAAGTCAGAAGCGGGATCAGAGTCAGAGCTATGAAGAGAGACATCAGGATAGTGAAACATATTGTCAGGCTCATATCTCTGAACATCATGCCCGTTATACCGGGAACAAAGAGAATCGGAAGAAAGACAACGAGAGTGGTAAGCGTTGACGCGGTAATAGCCATACCGACTTCTTCTGTGGCGATAATGGAAGCTTTCTTTGGTGAATCACCCATTTCCCTGTGTCTGAAAATGTTCTCCAATACAACAATGGAGTTATCAACAAGCATTCCCACCGAAAGAACAAGGCCCGATAGTGAAATAAGGTTAAGTGTCACATCGAACAGTTTCATCGCTATAAAGCAGAGAATAACGGATACTGGAATCGAGATTGCGACAATGAGGGAAGTTCTCCAGGACCTCAGGAAGAAGAGAAGGACCAGTGAAGCTGCAATAATTGCCAGCAAACCTGTATTAGCAAGGTTTCTAATAGATTTATTAATAAAATCAGATTGACTGAATACAATATTTGAGGAGAATGCACTCCCGAAGCTTTCGTCTATCTCATCCAGAGCTTCAATAACGCGACCGCAGACATTAACCGTATTGGCATCGGCGCGCCTGAAAACCATCATAACAATGGAGCTGCTTCCGTTTATCCGTACAATCGATTTGATGTCCTTGTATCCTCGCGATATGCGGGCAACATTCTGGAGCTGAATGGGTCTCCCGGCGCTCTGTCCGACAACAAGCCGTCCGATCTCATCAAGGTTATGGAATGCTGTTTCGATCTTCATATTCATGTAAATACCGTTGAAGCTGAAATCACCGGCGGGCACATCCTCCCTGACGGATGCGAGCGCTCCGACTATCTGACCCAGAGAAAGCCCCCGCTCTGAGAGAAGTACCGGGTTTACGTCTACGTTGATCTGTTCTTCAATACCGCCCCTTGTCATGACGGAACCGACTCCATCGATTCTGTTAATAATCGGTTCCACTTCATTCTCGATCAGATATCTCAGTTCCGCGGGATTAAGAATGTCGCTTGAGAAAGAGAGGAACAGTATTGGTGAAAGACTCGGATCAAGCGCCAGAACCATTGGCTCCATCGCATCTTCGGGAAGCTGCTCCTCATACAGATCGAGCACATTGCGAATGTCTATCTCCGCCTGGTTCATGTCGGTTCCCCATGCGAACTCGGCGAAAATGACACTGCTTCCGGAACCTGAGGTAGATTCAATGTTCTTGAGATTCTTCACCTGGGAAGCTGCCTCCTCAAGGACATCCGTGACCAGGCGTTCCATCTCCTCCGGACCGGCGCCTCGCATCATGCTGACTATTACTATCTGCGGAAGCTCGAGCTTTGGAAAGAGATCGAGACCGAGCTGGCTGAGGGAAAATATTCCGAATCCGATGAACGCGATGAACAGCATGAGCATTGAGATGCTTCGGCGGACGGAGAGTTCGGGCAGTCTCATTCGGATACCACTCTTACTTCTGATCCATCCGCAACGCGACTCTGGCCACGGATAATCAGGGAATCACCCGGAGAAAGACCGGATACAATTTCAACCATTCCCTCCGAGAAGATACCGGTCTCAATGTCTCTGATCTCGGCAATACCGTCAGTGATCAGAGCAACCTTCATTCCACCGACGGTTCTCAGGAGAGCTTCCTCCGGGATGACAAGAGCATCTTTCGTCTCGAGTCCGATCGTTACTCTTCCGGTCATGCCGGGCCTGAGAATGCCGTCAGAATCTTCGAACTGGATTTCCATTGGTACAAGCCCAGATACGGGATCGACAACCGAAGATGCCGCCGTAACTACGCCGGGGTATGAATTTCCACCAGAAGAACTGAGGGAGATAACGGCGGGAAGACCTGCTCTGACAGCATAAAGATGGTCTTCGGAAACGAATACATGAGCCCTGACACCGGAAGGGTTCACTATGGAGACCAGAGGCTGTCCCATTGCGGTATTTCCCGTTCTAGCCCATACCCTTCCCACAACTCCTTCAAAGGGAGCCTCTATGTACGAACGGTCACTGAGAGCTCTGACCTGTGTATAACCTGCATACGCCTGATTCAGCGCAGCAGCAGCGGCTTCTGCACCTGCGGCGGCTGCATCGTATTGCTGTTCACTGACCCCCCCGACTTCGTAGAGCGCTGATAATCTCTCCAGGTTGTCAGAAGCGTTATTGGCGTTCGCTCTGGCTGCGCTTACCGCGGCAAGAGCAGCGGCGGTTCCGGCACTGGTCTGCTGATCTGTATCAAGCCGTACAAGCTGCTGACCTTGTTGTACCAGTTCGCCTTCACGAACGAGTACTTCTTCAACGATCCCGGGCATAGCTGCATATATGAGCGCTTCTTCCATGCCCTCAAGACGGGCATCCACCATGATGTTTCTGGTGATCTGGGCGGTTCCGACCTGAACTGCGATCACCGGGATACGAATCTCCGAAACGTCCTCACCTTCGCCGCAGGCAATGAAGAGTGCCATAATCACGATTATTACCGGCAGTTTATAGAATTTCATATTTTCTCCTGTAATAGCTGTCTATCTGTCTGTGTACAATACCAATCAAGAGAACCGCATACTCTCAGGACTGAAGCCTCTGCGACCCTCAGGTTATAAAGAGCGGATGCTCGATTAGTTCGTGCCATTGTCAGAGCCAGAAGAGACTGATCCATTTCGAGCTGGCTGATGGCTCCGGTTTCGAAAGATACACCGGCAATATTAACGGCCTCTTCGGCCTGATGAAGGGTATACTCAGTTGCATCGATACGTTCCCTCGCCCCCTGAAGATTATTCCAGGCATATTGAAGCGAAAAAGAAACGGCGTCTTCCAGGGCATTCGCATCCGCTTCTGCAGCAAGCTGTATCATACGGGCGGAATTGTACCCGGATATATCCGAGTAACCGTCAAAGATCGGAATCTGAAGTGAGATCATGAAGCCAAGGTCCCTTTCGTAATCATCAGATGTGAAATGCCAGTCCTCCCTCATTGCCTGGTAATTGTATGAAGTCCGGAATAGAAGGCTCGGGATAAATTCCGCTCTTGCCATGCGAACCTGCGATGAACCCATATCTCTGAGATTCTCCGCAATAGTAAGATCCGGATTGCAGCTGTTCATAAGAGTTTCCGCTGCTTCAAGGGTTTCCGGAATCGGTAAAGGCAGAGGATTCTCGAGGTATCCTTCCGCGATCGCATCTTGACCGCTTAATCCTATGGCGAGTGAAAATGCAGCCCTTGCATTCTCTGCTGCAATTCTTGCATCGATGACACCTGGCTTACGGTTCTCCCATGCCACTTCACTCCCGAGAAGCACGAATCTTGAAATTATCCCCGAATCATATTTCATCTGAGCAATTATGTAACTCTCCTGCGCAATCGCCAGCGCTTCTTCAGATACAAGCACCATTTCCTCAGCAAGCAGTACTCCATAGAATGCTTTGATAACGTCTTTAACGGCATCCTGCTCATTCACATCAAGAGTAGA
>DAOWNO010000138.1 GCA_030642525.1 Candidatus Aegiribacteria sp. | reverse complement strand
TTCTCGAGACTGAGGGAAATGTTGTCACCGGTGGCGCTTCGGCTTACAGGTGGATTTCTACTCATGGCCCTTTTGTTCATATTGATATCCGGGGCACCAGAGCTTCCTGGCCTACCGCCAGAACTCTTGTTTCCGATCCGGTAATCTGAAGGGGACTTGATGAATTCACTGAAAACCGCTCTAATGCTGCTTGCAGGAGTGCTGATAGTCGGATTTACAGTCAGTTTCATCAATTCTGATCAACTTTCCAGGAGATTGCAGAAAGTCCAGTACGAATTTTTTATCACTGATAACGAACTCCAGCGAGTGAGTTCCGAGCGCGATACGCTGGCGGCAGTGAACTCTTTTCTTCTGGCAAGAGAGTACAACATTGATGAACTCATGCTAAGGGCGGACTCTCTTCATGCAAGACTGCGGGAAAATGAACTGAGAAACAGCTACTACGGACATTATCTTCTTATTGACACCAGGCAGAACAGATTTCATCTGAGACGGAGTTTCGGCAACGGAGAGGATATTCTGATAAGATCCGGCTACTGTGGAACCGGAAAAGGCTGGACAAGCAACGATTCTGGAGCGGTATGGAATTTCAGCACACCTAGAGGTCTCCGATATGTAGTAAAAATCGGGGAGAATCCATACTGGTACAGGCCGGACTGGTACTGGCAGGAGATGAATCTCACTCCACCGGAGCCTGATGAGTATGTCGTCATACCCGATACATTATCCTGGGATGATCAGATTGTATATTATCGTGATTCTCTTTCAGCAGAGGAGAGGGTCTGGGTTCAGAAAGTGCCTGGCGTGCTTGGTGAATACAAGATCGATCTTGGTGGAGGAATTCTGATTCACTATGGTGTCGGCAGTGGAAGAAATATTAGTCATGGGTGCATCAGAATGGGCAGCGCTGATCTTGAGGCTTTATACAGAGCGCTTCCTGTAGGTGCGCCGGTAATCATATACTGAAAGGTTTGCATTGATACTTGAAACGCATCTTCAGACTGAAAACGATACTCACATTATTCAGAATCGTGGCAACAGACAGAATATGATTATCGGAATCACTCTGATATTCACTCTTATCATTCTTTTTCTGTTATCAACTGTAGGCGGCAGCGGGAAACCCGATGAAGCTCTGCAGGTTCTTCCCGGTGATTCAACACAGATTGACAGCCTGGTTCCCCCTGATACTGTGAGCGCCGCAATGGAGCTTCCTGATCTATGGCTGCAGGCAAGAGGATATTCCCATGGTAACGCAGCATGGGGACCGGATATCATTCCGCCATTTGAAACGGTATGGAGTATACGGTCAAATGGGGGAAGGGAATTCTTTTCCTCTCCGGCAATCCGCGAAAACGTATTGTATTTCGGTTGTAACGATGGACTCTTAAGAGCGGTTAACGCTCTGAACGGAACGATACTCTGGTCATTCAGCACAGTGTGTGGAATCTGCGGTGAACCTGCTGTTGATTCAAATTCTGTGTATTTCGGAGGTCAGGATGGAATCATCTATGCTCTTGACAGGATGTCGGGCAGTAAACGCTGGTCAACAGGACTTGGTTATCATGTCTTCTGCAGTGTCGGTATACTTGCAGATTCCATAATATTATCCGGAAACTCAATGGGTAAGATATGTGCCCTCCGCGCAAGAGACGGGGAACTCCTCTGGGACGGCGAAATAGGCGGTACAGTGCTTGGCCCTGCAATTATCGATTCCCTTGCGGTATTTTCATCTGAGAGTGGGAAGATCGCGGTATTTGACACTGAAGGCAATAAACTGTGGATAAGAGAATACGGAAGGCAGGCATCCTCTCCATCTGCTGATAGTACCGGTATTTATGCAGGCTTCTCTGATGGTTCTGTAAGAAAACTGACAATAGCCGGAGGAGAGTTGCTCTGGGAAACTGATATTGTAGATAATTCCGCAAGATGTGTTCTCGCAAGACCGGTTATTGCGGGGAATAATATCGTTCTTATAGGAACTAACGACAGCAGGCTGGTTGCGCTGAATTCATCAAACGGGAACCTGCTGTGGGAGCAGGAATTCGAGAATTGGCTGCAGTTGCCGCCCATTGCCGGAGATAGTTGTATTTACGTTTCCTGTGATGATCAGCGTTTGCATTTGCTTGACCTGAACACCGGTGCAAAACTTGATTCTCTGGAAATGAATGGTTACTCCGGAACAGCTCCTTTACTGGCAAATTCCATTCTGTATTATGGCAATTCATCGGGAGATTTTATCGCGATTACCGGAACTGTTGAGATAGAAGAAGAAATAGAGGAAATATCTCCGGAGATAATTCCGGAAACAGAGGTAACAGATCAGTGAAATCCGATAATGAAATAAGAGCAGGATATGTCGCGATAGCTGGTTTGACGAACTCCGGCAAATCGACACTGATTAACGCTCTTACCGAAAGAAAAATATCGCCTTCCCACGGACATAAAGGAACAACCAGGGTTCCGATCTCCAGTATATATATGAATGATGACACTCAGATATGTTTTATAGACACTCCACCGATTGAAGTATTTGATGATGCGGAATTTTTCAGTGGAATGGATGTAATCTGCCTGACAATCAGCTCTACAGATCTGTCTTCTCAGCTGAAATCAACAAGAATAAGGGAATTTATTGAAGAGATAGCCCATATTCCGCTTATTGTTGTACCAACATTTATTGATTATTTCCCAAGAATTCTGCATAGTGCTTTCATAAACCAGATAGCCATGTTCGGCAGTTTTCAGGAAATTGTACCAGTCTGCCCGCCATGCCTGGAAAGCACATACAGACTGCGGGAAGTTATTGCAGGCTACATTCCTGCTCGCGGCAGATTATTTCCCGAAGGCTGTACATCTCTTCATTCGGAGAGATTCCTTATAAGCGAGCAGATCAGGATCAGCCTTTTCAGTGTTCTCCCTTCTGATGTTGCTACTTCTACGGCAGTGCAGATTGAAGAATTTTCCATCCGTGATGATAAGAGGTATGTCAGAGCCAATCTGCATGTTGCGAAGCATTCGAATAAAGGTGTGGTTATCGGCAGAAAAGGTGCAATGCTTCAGAACATAGCCGATATAGCGGAAGAGGGAGCTTCAAGGATTCTTGAAAGACCGATGTATCTTGATCTCTGGGTTAAGGTCAGGGAATCCTGGCCCGGCAATCAGAGTGATCTGGTTGAATTCGGATATGTCTGCTAGTCCGAGAACAATACTGTGTTGAGCAACAGTTGCCGTATTCAGCTTGAATCGTTTGAAGGGCCGCTTGATCTGCTGCTTTATCTTATTCGAAGAGACGAAATAGATATCTACGATATTCCCATGGCTCACGTAGCGGATCAGTATCTTAAATATATCAGAGAAGCTCATGATCTGAATCTCGACATTGCAAGTGAGTATCTGGTTATGGCAGCGACATTAACCAGGATGAAAAGCAGATCTCTTCTGCCGATTCACAGAATCGACGGAGAGGAGGAAGAAGATCCTGGAGCAGAACTCAGACGTCAGCTTATTCTCTACAGAACATTTCGTGAAATCGCAAAGGAACTCCACAGAAGCGAAGAGACCTGGAATGATATTTACACATCCCCTGGAGAACGTGACAGATGGTCGATAGATAATACCTCTGTCGAACCGGGGCAGACATCCTTGATGGATCTTCTGAGAGCTCTGGATAACCTTTCAGAGGACGAAATTGAACTTCCGTCACAAAGAATTCAGCGAAAACTGCTGACTGTGTCGGAGTGCATACAGACTCTTGAACAGATATTCCATACCGGCGATCTGATTTCTTTCAGATCAATCGTTGGTCTTAAACCATCCAGAACGAAAATCGTATCCTATTTCATTACAATTCTCGAGCTTATCAGAAGGGGGTGGATTTCCTTTCATCAGGCATATCCATTCGCGGAAATTGAACTAAAACGTACCGAAAGGTGGACTGTTGATTCTTGATAGACTGGCCAGGGAAGTTGAAGCTCTTATCTTCGCTTCAGATGCTTCATTGAGCATTGAAAAATTGTGTGAATATACCGGAAGTGGTAAGGATTCAGTCCATCAGGCACTGGACAGGCTCAATAAAGCATTTCTCGATCAGCAGCACGCGCTGATCATAATCGAAGTCGCTGGCGGATACAGGCTTGCGACAGATAAAGACTTCGGCGCAATAGTATCTCAGCTCTTCGAAGGCCGGAAACCGGGCAAGCTGTCCAGAGCTGCACTTGAAACGCTTGCTGTTATCGCATACAGTCAACCCTGTACGAGAATGGCGATAGAATCCATAAGAGGAGTGAATTGCGACAGTGCGATAAGAACACTCCTGGAAAGAGATATGATCAGGATCTCAGGCAGGATGGAGACTCCGGGAAGACCGCTTCTGTATTCAACAACCATGGTGTTTCTTGAATATTTCGGCCTGACTGATCTTGACCATCTGCCAAGGTCTTCCGAAATTGCCGAACTGTTGTGTATGAGCTCCTCCGAAATGGAGGAAAAGGATTTATTTGGTGCCGCAGACGGAGAATAGGGCTGACTTCAGGCTTAACAGATTTCTTGCGCGGGCAGGTATTGCTTCGCGTCGGAAATGCGATGAGCTGATTCAGAGCGGGTTGGTTACCGTCAACGATAAAACCGTCATTGTTCCGGGATTCAGAGTCACATCCGATGACAAAGTTATGTGCAGGGGAAGAAGAGTAAAACCTCTGGCGTTTGTGACTGCTGTTCTTAATAAACCCTGTGGTTATGAGACTACTTTATCTCCCTTTTCTCAAAGATCTGTTTTACAGCTGATTAAAGGACTGCCGCCGGGAACAGTTCCTGTAGGACGACTGGATATCAACACCGGCGGCCTGCTGCTTCTCAGTAATGATGGCGAGCTTATTCATCGGCTTACCCATCCGTCATGGCAGATTGAGCGTGAGTACAGATTATTACTGAAAGTTCCGCCTTCGCCTGAAATGATAAGAAAACTGAGGAAAGGGATATACCTGGGCAGAGGTGAACATTCGAATCCTGTGTCGGTGAAAATAACTGGAAAAAAGAATATCAATATTGTGCTGCATACCGGAAGAAACAAAGAAGTGAGACGCATTGCGGAGAAAAGCAGGCTTGACCTTTCAAGGCTGGAGAGAATTCGATACGGTCCTGTAACTCTGAACGGACTGGAACGGGGCTCATGGCGCATACTGCGAGCAGAAGAACTCGAAAAGCTGAAGGCATCAGTCGATCTTGATTAATAACTCTTGACGTATCATACAATTATTCTGATATTTGCAGCCATCTTGAACGAAAGGGTGTGACTTTGCCTGACTAGTATAATCGCAATAGACGGACCGGCCGCCTCCGGGAAGAGTACTACTGCTCGCCTGGTGGCTGACAGGCTTGGTTATTCATATCTTGATACCGGAGCCATGTACAGGGCTTCGGCTCTTCTATTATTGCGAAATTCAATACCGCTTGATGATTCTCTTCTACTCGCTGAAAACATTCGTAATCATTCCATTGATATACGCGGCGGAGTCGTATTTATTGATAACGAGGATGTTTCATCCTTAATAAGAACTCCTGAAATAAGTGATGCCGCCAGCATAGTATCCTCCCAATCTGCCGTACGCAGAGAAATGGTAATAATTCAGCAGAAATTCGGCAAAGCCCATAATACCGTAGCTGAAGGCAGGGATATGGGAACAGTCGTGTTTCCGGATGCTGATTTGAAAGTATATGTAATTGCTGATGTTGCCATCCGTGTTTTAAGGAGATGGAGAGAGCTGCGTCTTCTGGGAAATGAAGCGAATTATGGAAAACTGCTCAGCTCGCAGCTTAAAAGAGATTATAGAGATAGAAACCGTTCGGACAGTCCTCTGAGGATTGCACCCGGAGCTTTTATACTCGATTCAACCATGATGACCATATCCGAGCAGGTTCCTACTGTTATAGAACTTTTCAGAGAGCGAATGGGTGTGAAACAATGAAAGAATCCGTTCGCATCCGCATCCAGTACTATGGAGGTCTGATTTCGCGATTGCTTTTTGGATTCTCTGTTTATGGAACTGAGAGAGTTCCCCGGAAAGGCGGAGTTATTATAGCCTGTAATCATATCTCCGAAATGGATCCGCCTGTTCTTGGTTTTGCTATTCCC
>DAOWNO010000164.1 GCA_030642525.1 Candidatus Aegiribacteria sp. | reverse complement strand
GTTATCAGCGGATAAACTGAACTCCAGTCAGATTCGCGGAAGCTACTCTTCGTAAGTGTCGAAAAGGGTCAAAGGGTTTCTGAAAGCACGAGCAGCATAGGGTCAAGTTTTTTCTTTTTTGTCCATGCGTCAGGCAGGGGATGGATGGCTATTTCTCCATTGATTTCTCCGACCATGCATGACCCCGCTCCGTCAACCAGTGCGTCAACAGCTGCCCAGCCCAGTTTGGATGCCAATACCCGATCAATCGAAGCTGGTGCACCCCCCCGCTGAACATGGCCGAGAACGGTCACTCTGCTTTTTAAACCGGACATGTTCTCTATCAGTGCAGCTATCTCAAAAGCGTTTCCAGCCTCATCGCCTTCAGCAACAACAAGTATGTTGGAGGTCCGGCCCATGGATATTCTGTTTTTAACTTTCCTGATTATCGCATCAAGGTCGGTTGGAGTCTCAGGAATCAGAACTGCTTCAGCTCCTGCCCCTACTCCGACCTCCAGAGCTATGAAACCAGCGGTACGTCCCATTACTTCCACAATGAAAAGTCTGTCATGCGCTGCAGCCGTATCCCGGACTTTATCGATAGACTCAAGAGCTGTGTTGACAGCCGTACAGAATCCGATTGTAAGATCAGTTCCCCAGATATCGTTATCTATGGTTGCCGGAACACCGACTACGGCAATTCCATGCTCGAACGATAACCTGTCCGCCCCTCTGAAACTGCCATCCCCGCCTATCACGACCAATCCATCGATACTGTTATTCCTTAGATTGGCTGCGGCGTCAGACCTTCCTTCCGGGGTCAGAAATCTCTCGCTCCGCGAGGAATGCAGAAAGGTTCCGCCGCGCTGAATGATATTGCTGACATCCTGTGATTCAAGTTCCAGGAAATCCCCATCAATGAGTCCTTCAAAACCTTTCCTGACGCCAATCGCAGAAAGGCCACGGTTAAGAGTTCTTCTTACCGCGGCCCTGATGCATGCGTTCATCCCGGGGGAATCGCCCCCGCTCGTCAGAACGGCTATTTTCTTCACACTGATACCGTCTTACTTCTTCTTGTCCTTGCCTGAAGCAGAAACGGAGCCCGGCGAGTCAACGAACTCCAGAATACAAATCTCTGCTGCATCACCATGTCTTGGTCCAAGCTTGAGCAAGCGTGTGTATCCGCCATTACGATCGACATATCTTGGGCCCAGAACATCGAATACCTTCTGAACAGCCTTGCTGCCATACACGGATGCGGCAACCTGTCTTCTTGAGTGGACGGAATCGTTTCTGCCCTTTGTAATAATTTTCTCAACCGCACTCCGCGCAGCTTTTGCCTTTCCCATGCTGGTTGTGATCCGCTCCTCAATTATCAGTGAGGTTACAAGGTTTCGGATAAGCCTCTTTCTTGCATCAGGCTTTCGGCCCAGCTTGGCTATCTTTTTTCTATGTCGCATATCTCGCTCTCCGAATGACTGTATTTCAGTCGTTTATTGAAAAACCAATCTTCTTTAGAACATCATTAACCTTCTCAAGTGATGATGGTCCAAAACCGCCAATATCAAGTATTTCCTTGCTTGTCTTCTCTACCAGATCAGCAACTGTTTTAATTCCTTCGGATTTCAGTACATTGGTAATCCTTGTGGGAATACCGGTATCTTCGATCAGAGCAGCAAGGGTTTCTTCTCTACTGTCTTTTTCCTCAACGATCACAATAGGTTTCTCCACCGGCTCGAGCCCTCCTGGAATCATCTGCAGGTGGTGGACAATAATTTCGCAGGCTGTATCAACAGCATCTTCAGGAGTAATGCTTCCATCAGTTGTTACGTCCATGATAAGATGATCGTAATCCGTTCTGTCACCCACCCTGGCGCTCTGAACTCTGAAATTCACTCTTTTAACAGGGCAGAACCAGGAATCAAGGAGAATGGTGCCTTCGTTCTCTTCCTTTCCGTGGATAATCCATTCGTCCGCTGGAATGAATCCTCTCCCGCGTTCAACTATTATCTCCATGGAGAGTTTACAGTTCTTATTGAGTTGAACTACTTCCTGATCTTTGTTTATCACCTCAATGTAACTGTCTCCCTTGAGATCGTTACCCGTATACTTGCCCTTTTTCCCTGTTTTCAGTTTCAGTGAACCCGGTATGTCACCCTCAAGCCTGATTATGAGAGATTTGATGTTGAGTATAATTTCAGGAATATCCTGCAGAATACCGGGAATAGTTGAGAACTCATGCTCAACACCCTCTATTCTCACCGCAACCGGTGCTGATCCTTCAAGCGAAGACAGTAATACCCGTCTCAGAGCAGTACCAAGAGTACGACCGAAACCGCGTTCCAGAGGTGTAATCTCGAGTCTGCCGAAACTGTCGGTCAGTGACTCTTTTTCCCACCTGATCATATCAGGAAGATAAAGATTCTTGAATTCCATCTGATCCTCCTCCCGGAGAATTTGTCACCGGGTGTTTACAGGCCCTTTAAAGACCGTGATTATCTGCTTATCCGCGCCGGCGACGCTTCGAGGGACGACAACCGTTATGCGGTATTCTGGTTTGATCCTTGATTGCAGTAACTTCCAGATTAGTAGATTGAAGCGCCCTGACGGCTGCTTCCCTTCCGGATCCAGGACCACGAACCCAGATCTCTACTTTCTTGATTCCTGCTTCAATTGCCTTTTCGGAAGCCTGCACCGCAGCTTGTCCAGAAGCAAATGCTGTTCCTTTTCTCGTACCTTTTACTCCTGTTGTTCCACCGCTTGCCCATGCTATAACATTGCCCTTTCGATCAGTGATTGTTATCAGGGTATTGTTGAATGATGACTTTATGTGAGCAACACCATGAACATCCGTAACTCTGACAGCCTTTTTCTTTTTAACAATCTTCTTCTTGCTCTTTGCCTTGGCTCCTTTTGGCACGCCAGCCTCCTAACGAATTCTACCGTGCCCGAATTTTGGCCCCTTTCGGGTGCGGGCATTTGTATGAGTTCTCTGGCCACGGACAGGAAGTCCCCTGCGATGTCTTATTCCACGATAGCACCGTATGTCCATCAGCCGTTTCCGATTCATGTTTATTTCCGCTCTTAGGGCACCTTCAACCTTATAGTCGGCATCTATGACCTTTCTGAGCGTTGCTATTTCATTTTCTGTCAAATCGTCTGTTTTTACGTTAAATGCAATACCTGTCTTTTCAAGTATTTCCTTTGATGAAGTCAGACCGATTCCAAAAATGTATGGCAGTGCATAAAGAATATGCTTGTTGCGAGGAAGATCAACTCCTGAAATTCTTGCCACTGGATACCTCCGTAATTACCGAAATTCTATTATCCCTGCCGCTGCTTATGCTTCTGATCACGAGAACAGATTACATAAATCTTTCCACGTCTTCGCACAACTCGGCAGTACTCACATATTTTCTTGACTGAACTGCGTACTTTCATTGTTCGATCCTCACTTATACCTGTAAATAATTCGGCCACGGGTCAGATCGTATGGAGATAGTTCAACCGTCACCCTGTCACCTACAAGTATTCGAATGTAGTGCATCCTCATCTTCCCGGAAACGTGGCACAGGGCAATGTGACCCTCTGGACTGTCCAGCTCAACGCGGCACTGACTGTTGGGCAGCGTATCAACAACGGTTCCATCAGCTACTACGCCCTGTTTCTTTCCCATTTCCTTCCCTTCCGCCCGCTTTTTGCGGAACGTATATTATTGGTAATTATCATCATGCCGTCAATATTAACGGGCTTCCTGTTGAAACGATTATCGTATGTTCCGCGTGCGCTGAAAGGCTTCCGTCAGCCGTGACAACCGTCCAGTTATCGTGGAGCGTCCTGACTCTGTATCCACCAATATTGATCATCGGTTCAATCGCAAGTGCAAGTCCATCAGTAAGTTTCATTCCCCTGCCCGATCTTCCGAAATTGGGAACCTGAGGTGGCTCATGAAGTTTTCTGCCTATTCCGTGCCCCACGAGGGATCTGACCACGCTGAAACCTTTCTCTTCCACATACTTCTGAATGACTGAACCAACATCCCCGATTGTGTTCCCGGCCCTTGCAGTTTCGATGCCTATGTCACGGGCTTCGTAAACAGTTTTTACAAGAAGCAATGCCAGCGGAGAAGGCAATCCTACAGTAACAGTATCAGCTGCATCACCGTGGAAACCGTTCTTGAATGCGCCCGCGTCAATACTGACAAGGTCTCCATCATTCACTTTCCTGGTTCTGGAAGGTATTCCGTGAACCACTTCATCGTTTATGGAAACACAGATAGCTGCAGGGTATCCATTGTATCCCAGGAAAGAAGGGGCAGCTCCTTCATCTTCTATTACTTTTCTCCCAACGGATTCAATGAAAGCAGTACTCACTCCGACCTCGATTACAGCTTTCATTTCATTAAGAGCTTTTCTGACGATTCTACCGCTTTCTTTCATCATTCTGATGTCCCGGTCAGCTATTATTCCCATATAGACAAAGCCTCTTTCAGTCTCAAGGCAACCTGCTCGACAGTTCCAATACCATCAATGATCAACAGGCGATCATGGTAGTACTTCTCAAGAGGCTTTGTAAAATTATGGTAGTGGACAAGCCTCTGTTCGATTACTTCGGTTCTGTCATCATTTCGCTCAATAAGTGGAGTGCCGCATCTGATGCATTTGTCTCCGGGACGATACAGCGGCTGCTTTCCGATAAAACCGCATTTGGAACACGTAAGCCTCCCGGAAAGTCTTCCAATCGCTTCCGCATCAGGTATAGTGATAAATACTGCGCCTGAAAGAGGTTTTTTCTCTTCTTCAAGATAAGCATCAAGGCTCTCTGCCTGAAACAGGTTTCTGGGATATCCGTCAAGCAGGAACCGGTCATACACGCTTACTTTACTGAATACTTCCTCATTCACGGTCTCATCATCGACCAAATGGCCTGACTCTACTATCTTCCGAATACGCTTCCCCAGTTCGGAATTGTTATGTATCTCTTCACGGAGCAGAAGACCTGTTGAGAGGTGATGCAGGTTGTATCGTTTTGAGATCCTTTCAGCCTGCGTTCCCTTTCCAGATCCCGGCGGTCCGAAGAAGACGATCCTCATTATTACCTTCGTCCTCTTATCTTGCCCTTGCTGAGAAATCCATCGTAGTGCCGCATGAGAAGGTGTGTTTCAATCTGCCGCAGTGTTTCCAGAGCAACTCCGACAACGATGAGCAGGCTTGTACCGCCGAACATAAAATTCACATTTGCATGTCTGCTCATGAGCATTGGCATTACAGCTATCGCTGCCAGGAATATCGATCCTGGCAAAGTAATTCTCACAAGTACTTTCTCGATGTATTTAGCGGTGCTTTTCCCCGGTTTGCGGCCTGGAATGAACCCGCCATACTTTTTCATGTTTTCAGCCAGATCCTGCGGATTGAATGTAATGGCTGTGTACACATACGCGAACAGGATAATC
>DAOWNO010000037.1 GCA_030642525.1 Candidatus Aegiribacteria sp. | reverse complement strand
ATTTGTTTACTTTAAAAAGTATTTCCGTTTTCCGTCATATCGTCCTGGAAATAAGCTACAGATGATACTTTTTCAAACTCTCCTGTGTCAATATTCAAACATATCAATAAGTACTGTTTCTGAGACAATGTCATATTACTCTCTTAAATCCAGCTCAATCTGTGAAAAGGACCCACCGATTAAGACGGGTCCCTCATTTCGCAACAGTGCAAGCTGATTAGTCCAGATCTTCAAGATCTACAGGGAGATAGAGACCATCCTCGCCTACCCACATTTCCCAGAACGTGTAAATATCGCCGTCCTCATCTTCACACTTGATATCGTAATAGTCACCGCCATCGACCCAGAATGTGAATTCTTCGCCTGAATAGAGTATCTCGCTTCCCAGACGGTCTTCGCCCCATTCGCTGTATTCAGAAGGGTTGGCATAAATCCAATAGATATCATATCCGCCGGTATCGTTGTAGATGGTTACAGGAGCGTTACCGTATACGGTTTCTTCTGTAGAACCTCCTCCGTTCATATCAACTTCACCAAGATCGTCCAGTGTCACATTCCAGACGTACGAGCCGGAAACCTCTACTCCGTACCTGATGTACTCATCTTCATCCTCATCTTCCAGACGGATATCGTAAACACCGTTGGGGACAGTGAAAGTTACCGAACTTCCGGATGATATAACTTCATCGGAATCCAACCAGTCATCTCCCCATGAATCCTCATAAGTGGAACTTATCTGGACATACCAGATTTCGTAGCCGCCCGTATTGTTTACGATGCGGATTGAACCGGCAGACACAGAGACAATCAGTCCTATTGCAGCAAGCAAAAGGATTGTCTTTTTCATTTCAACCTCCCTTTAGAATGAAATACAAACATGAAGTTACAACATAATGATGTTTCCTGTCAATCCCAAACTACTGGTGACACGCATACTCAGATGAATATATTAGATTGTAAAAATAATATTGCGTAGCTAATTACAGGGATGGTTGAATAATGAAAACCGGATTGATATTATTGTTTCTTGTTTCACTGACTATCTTCGCGGCTTCTATTACCGTTGAACTTCCTGCTGATATCATCAGCACCTGCTGCCTTCCGGTAACATCGTCCGGAGTGATCCCGCAGATGCAGGGCGCTTATCCTGGAACTGAGGCGGGGTTTCCATCCCTGCCCGAACTGCCTTGGCGCATTCCTCTTCCTTCCGGGAACAGGGCGATATCAATAACATCATGCGCGGTGTGGGAAAGCATCGCTTCAAATATCATCATCCCTCCTCTTCCGGCGCCGGCACCCCTGATACTTAATGCAGAAATCACTTCGGCTCAGGCAATTGATGAAGTCTATTCCTCTGACAGGTTCTGGCCGTCTGAGCCGGCACAGCTCACAGGTACCGGATTCAGAAATGGCTCACCGGAAGCAGAAATTCTTGTTAATCCTCTGCGCTGGAACCCTGTTACGGGAGAACTCCAGAAGCTCGTCTCACTCGAGATCAAACTTGAAACCGCTCCACTTGAGGAAAGACCATTCTGCGGCGGAGCAAAAGATGATGGTTTCAGAAGAATGCTTATCGTCACCGACTCTACACTTGAAACAATATTCGAACAACTTGCCGAACGAAGAACTGACCAGGGCATTCTTACAGAAGTCATAACCATGAATGTGATCTACTCCATGTCCTCCGGAAGAGACAACGCGGAAAAACTTCGTAACTTCGTGAAGAATTACTATACTCAGAACGGTCTTGATTTCCTCCTTCTTGGTGGAGATACGAATTTAGTGCCATTCAGATTCGCTTACGCGATGACCTGCGAGGCAGGATATGCCTCCCGCGAGGACAGCCTGCCCTGTGATCTGTACTTCTCCGATCTGGACGGAACCTGGGATGCCAATCTGAATAATATCTTCGGCGAAATAGCCGATGAGGTCGACCTTCATCCTGACATCTTCGTGGGAAGAGCTACCGTTGAGAATACGACAGAAGCACAGATTTTCGTTGACAACATCGCCGCATACGAAGACTGCTACAAGGATGATTTCTATCAGGATGTTCTGTTTCTGGCCATGATACTCTGGAGTAATCCCTACACCAATTCAGGAGAGAGCAAAGATTACATCGATGAGCACTTCCTGCCTGATTATCTGAACATTACAAAGCTCTATGAAGCTCTGGGAAACGAAAATGTGGCAACCACAATGGCAGCCCTGAATGAAGGCCAAAATTTCGTCAACCATGATGGACACGCTTGGTATTCATCTCTCGGAGTTGGTGATGGTTACATGGATATCGGAGATATGGACGCCATCGATTCAGACGGAAGATTCTCTTCAGTGATGTATTCAATAGGCTGCTGGAGCGCTGCATTCGATTTCGATGCAATAGCTGAACATTTCATTACAAATCCCGCAGGAGGAGGTGTCGGTTATATCGGCAACTCCAGTTACGGATGGGGTTCTCCCGGTAATCCCCTTTACGGTTATTCCGATGCACTTGATCACCTCTTCTTTGACTACCTCTACAGCGACTGGTATCTGACACTTGGAGAACTGCTGGCATACACCAAGGAGTATTTTATTCCATACAGCCAGTGGGAAAACGTGTACAGATGGCATCAGTACGATGTTAACCTTCTTGGTGATCCCTCCCTGAGACCATACAGAAACAATCCTCTTCCAATTGAAGTGCTGTGTCCGGATATTGTTACTGCCAATACTTCAATCTTCCCCGTTCAGGTTACCGGAGCCGATCCTGAGGGATTGACAGTCTGCCTTCATGACGACGGAGATTACTGGAACGTCGCGGAGCTGGATGCGACAGGTCTGGTAGATTTCATCTTTTCCGAACCGGTTACCGGAAGCATTACTCTGACCGTTTCCGGACCTGGAATCAGAATAACATCAATTACTATTGAACAGGCTTCAGGACCTGACCCCGTCATTTCTCAATTGCTTGTTGACGACACGGCAGGCCTGGGACACCTTTCCCCAGGATGCTCTGCTGATCTTGATATAACACTACTGAACCAGGGCAATGAGGACCTTACAGACGTTGTGATCAACATAACTTCTATAAGCGGCCCCGCAACTTTGACCCAGAGTTCAAGTTCCTTTGGCGGTATTCCTGCAGGAAGTGAATCGACCGGATCCCCGCTCCTGGCGCTTAATGTGAACAGCTCCTCTGAAACCGGTTCAGTCGTCACACTTAACGGACAGCTTGTTTCCAGTCAGGGCACCTGGGAGATTTCCATACCTCTTCTGGTCTATGCTCCCGGTCTTTACTTCACAACGTACTCTGTTGATGACGAATCGGGCGGAAACGCGAACGGGATACCGGAACCGGGAGAAACATTCCAGCTGGATGTCAATATCGCTAATCTGGGGCTCCTGACCGCAGGCGATGTATCAGTACTGATGACTGTATATCCGACATGGGTATCCTGGCCGCAGGATTCGGCCTGGGTTGATTCGATTCCTGAAGACAGCACAAGAACATTCTCATTCATATGCGAGCTTTCCTCCAGCGCTCCTTCCCCGTCTTTCCCATGGTTCTATTTTGATATTCTTTCGGAGACCACAGGATACGCTGCAGTGGACACTCTGAGGCTTACCGTAGGAGAAACAGGGATTTCAAATGATGTCGAATCAGGCGCTGCGGGGTGGACGCATTCGGGAACGAATGACATGTGGAACATCACAGACTTAGAGAGTCATTCCCCCAGTCATTCATGGCACTGCGGCGATGCCGGCGGCTATGTGAATAACATGAACTGCGGATTACTCTCCCCTGAACTGATACTGGCTCCAGCAGCTTCAATGGAGTTCTGGACTACTTTTGATGTGGCCATCTACGGCAGTGACGGCATTTATCTGATTATCCATGATCTCGATTCAAGTACATCGGATACTCTTGCTTTCATAGGATCAGGCGGGGCTCTGGGTCCAGGCGGTAAAGGAAACGGAACAGGCTGGGTGCCTTATTCATATGATCTCTCCATGTTTGAGGCGGGTACGAATATTCAGGTTGAATTCCGATTCAAAACAGATAATGACGGTGATACAGGGATTGGTTTCTTTATTGACGATATCACAATTGAAGGAGCCTACACAGGATATACGGGTATATCAGGCGGATCCCCCATACCGGTTTCACCTATGGGATCTCCCTTCCCAAATCCATCCCATGAAACTGTAAATGTTCATCTGTTCTCGGGAAATCAGCAGAACTGGACACTTGGTCTGTATAACATCTGTGGAAGACTTGTTCTCGAAACAAGCGGGACATCCCCGATAAACGCAACACTGAACCTGAATGTCTCCGATCTTGAGCCGGGTATATATTTCCTGAGATTTTCAGCTGAAAGCGAGACTTCAAGAAGGATGGTAATACTCAGGTAATCAGCGGAGGATTACAACAGGCTCGATCAACCGTACTGCTCCTGCAGCACATACAAGAAAGACTGTCCCCTGAGAAAAAGATGATATGTCCATCTCAAGTAAATGAACCCCTGATGACAGGACCCCGGGGCTCATTTCAGAAAGAAATCTTCCAGAAAGGTCGTACACCGAGAGTCTGATATCAGCCTGATTATCCAGAGTTACTTCAGTGTACAGGATTCCGGAAGCCGGATTTCCAGCAATGCGAAAAATCTCTGAATTTCCGCTCATACCTCCGCATTCAATACCTGTCCCTCCATCTCCGAGAAACAGGAAAATTTGCCCCGTATAATTTCCGACAAGTATATCCAGGTATCCGTCTTCATTCCAGTCACATACGGATGGTCTGACAGAGGAATAGAAGTTAATTTCTTCACCATCAGCCTCTAAATACTCAAAACTCTCAAACAGCGGAGTATCAGAAGTCCCGACATTCTCATAGCAGGCTATCCTGCCATTGGATGAACCCAGAACAAGATCAGGAAGCCCGTCACCGTTCATATCCGCAAAATCAGGATAAGAATAATAAACCTGAATGGGCTCGCCAGCGCACATGACTGAATCCGCCAAAGGGAAAAAAGGATAGAGGGGGATCCTCCGTTTATAGAAAGATAGAGTCCTGCCGGAACAGCTTCAACTCTTCCGACAACAAGATCCGCCAGACCATCGTTATTCCAGTCAATCACACATGGAGCGGAGTTATTCCCCATATCGATCGGGCGACCTGCAACCTCAACCGGAGATTCTTCTAACAGATAGATATTGCCTGAAACAAGTCTTCTGAAATAGTTGACACTGCCGAGTCTGTCTCCGACAATGATGTCCAGCCTGCCGTCATTATTCCAGTCCACAGCCTGTGGATTTGTAGCACCGGTGCATCAACCATATGGAACCGAAACAGGATTCACGCCATCAAGAAGGTAGAAGTAACTCTCGAAAACCGGAGATTCGTTGGTGCCGGTATTAGGATAATATCTGATGCGTCCTCCATCAAACTGACCGCAGATCAGATCCTTATTCCCGTCTCCGTCCCAGTCCACAGCCAGCGGAGCCGCATAGCTGCCTATATCAATTCTGCTGCCGTTACAGTACAGAA
The DNA here is from genome assembly GCA_030642525.1 of Candidatus Aegiribacteria sp. Lineage (GTDB taxonomy): Bacteria > Fermentibacterota > Fermentibacteria > Fermentibacterales > JCC-6 > Aegiribacteria. The sequence goes on along the minus strand of DAOWNO010000037.1, from coordinate 5,036 downwards.
CGCCGGCAGCACTGAAACTGCCAACCCCGGCAGTAACGTAAAGCGTTGCCGTAAACAAAAACAGAAAGATCTTAACCATTATGGAATCCGAATCACGCTTTCTGACAGGATTATGCTTCCGGTATCAATCTGAACTAAATATATCCCTGGCGGTTCCCCGGAAATATCGAAGCCATAATCGTACTCACCAGCAGTTATATGAGAAGTTCCGGTTTCGGATATAATTCTGCCGCCGGTAGCATCAATCCGGCTATAGGGGCCGAATGCAGTGGCACCTGCTATGACAATGCAGGACAGGAGAACGACCGCTGAAACAGCCTTTCTCATGAATATTTCCTTTCAAATAGAGATGAAATATATTTCCAACAAGATTACTACAGAATTCTATAGTTGAATCTCAGCCCTGTCAATGTATATTCCATCTTACAGTTATGGAAGGAAATGATATGAAAGTTTTCTACGCGTCTACCAGAAATGGAGTCCGGCAGGCGGTTCATGATATTCTCGATGAGATAAATTGGAAATCGATACTTCCCGCAGGGAGTGATATCCTTGTTAAACTGAATCTTACGTGGGATTATGTAAGACCTGGAGTCGACACTTCACCCTGGGTAGTCGAAGCTTTTGCTGAAAAGGTTTCCGGACATACGGGAAGAATATTTCTTGGGGAATCGAGCCAGATACTGGTCGACGCGACAAGGGCATTCCGCGTAACCAGGATGAAGGATGTCGCTGAAAGACATAATCTCATCTCGGAGCATGAATGGATACCTGAAAAAGTGGGAAACCTCAAATTCAGTATCCCGGAGATCTGTACACGAATGCCTGTTGTTTCCATACCAGTTGTAAAAACCCACTACAGATCGGTAATCTCGGTGGCAATGAAGCACCTTTACGGCTGTCTTGATGATAACAGGCACAATTATCATTACAGGCTTGCGGATTACGTAGTAGCGGTAAATTCCCTCATTCCAGTCATTCTTACTCTTGCAGATGGAACAATATCACTCGAAGGCAACGGCCCGAAACCTGGAATCCCGAAGCAGACGGATTTCATCGCTGCTTCCACTGACAGGGTCGCACTTGACTATTCGGTAGCTAACGTAATGGGTATCGACCCTCTCTCAGTCGAGACAACTGTTAAAGGGAACGGTGTTACCGGTTCATTCGAAAATCTTGAGGAAGTCTGTTTACCTCCTCTAACCACCACTCCCTCCTTTACTTTCCTGAAAGCTCAGGCTAATTTCGTTGCAAAAATAGAGAAAAATTTCAGAGGAAAAAAGGAACAGAACGAACCCGGGACTGATAGTCCCTTTATGGGTATTATGAAAATAGGTGCCAAAAGATGGTATAACATCGCCTACTATCTTTTCGGTCAGGACAGAGAAGCTAAACGTATAATGAAAGAGAACATATACGGACCTCAATGGATGGGGCTTCCGGAAGGAGATCATCAGTGAATCTGTTAGGTCAGATCAATATGGGAATCGACGCCGCTCTCGGTCTACTGGGGCGAAGAAGACCGGTGAATGTGATGGTTTCCATCACCGATAACTGCTGCAGCAGGTGCAGCTACTGCCAGATACCCGAGCAGGGACGCCCGGATCTCTCCACAACGCAGTGGAAAGATCTTTTCAGGCAGATGTATGAAGCCGGAACAAGAAGAATAGGTGTATGGGGCGGCGAACCTCTCATGAGGGATGACATAATCGAACTCTGCGCGTATGCCCGTGAACTGGGAATCTATGTCAGTCTTGATTCAAACGGATACTTAATTCCGGCGAAACCTGAGATACTCAATAATATCGACCATCTTGTTCTGGCATTCGACGGACCTGAGAAAGCCCATGACACCAATCGTGAAAAGGGCAGCCATGCAAAAGTAATGAAAGCAATGGAGATGTCTTCCGGAAAAATAAGACTCTGGACGATAACGGTTCTCACACGCCATAACATGAATTACCTTGATCATATTATGGAAACCGCGTTGAAATACGGTTTCCAGACCACTTTTCAGTCATTGCACCACAACGAGAAGCTTGGGGGCGACACTTCAGGTATGATGCCGTCCGATGATGAATACAGGACTGCATTCAGAAAACTTCTGACACTGAAAAATAATGGAGCTCCTGTAGCCAACTCAACGAGATATCTCAAGAGCCTTGCACAATGGCCTGATTATTCAACTACCAGGATGACTGAAAGATTTCACGGAGTCAGATGCAGAGCCGGCAAGATGTACTGCAATATCGACGCAGACGGAAAAGTATACCCCTGCTCTCTTCTTATCGGACAGTATCCTTCTTCATTGAATGCCCTTGATATCGGATTCCAGAAGGCTTTTGAGAACACTCTTGAGCTTCCGTGTCAGGCATGCACAGCCAGCTGTTACACCGAGTACAACTACCTTTACAGCCTCCAGCCCGGAGTCGCCCTTCAATGGAACAGATCGGTTCGGGAAACAGACAAAATGATGAAAGAAAAATCCCATAATAAATAACAGGAGAATATGATGCCGGCATTACCGGAATATCTTACAAGAACTCTTCTTGAAAACCATGGAGTCCCTGTAGTAGATGGTTTTTTCGTCAGAATCGGTGATAACATTCCGGATGAATTACCCGAACTGCCGATTTTCCTAAAAGCGCAGATACCCGGAGCAACCAGCAGAAAAAAGCATGGTCTCGTCAGAAAGGTCGAAACAAAATCTGAATTTAATTCTAATCTCGATGAGCTCCTCTCCCCCGGTGACTGGGGACAGGCTGATGGAGTTCTCGCAGCAAAAGGACTGGACCTCAAAGCTGAATACTATGCCGGATGTATGCTTGATTTCGGTTCAGAGAGACAGCCTCCTGGAGGAATACTCCTTTTCAGCACAGAAGGCGGCTCCGGTGTTGAAGGCAGATCAGGAACTCTGGCGACAATTCCATTCTCGCTTCTTAACCCGCCTGACTCCGAAGATATTGCAGAAGAAATGGCAGTAATTGAAACACTTGAAAATCCTGAAAAAGTTGCCGCTTTTCTTAAAGGTCTTATAAGTACCTTTATCGGGTACAGGCTTACTGTATTGGAAATCAATCCTATAGGCGTTATCATCGATGGCTCGCTTATTGCTGTTGACTGCAGAGCTGAATTCGAAAAATCGGCAGTTAAGAAAAGTGAAAAAGACCTTTTCTTCCCACCCGGTCTTAAATCCTCCGGTGATCTCACGCCTCTTGAACACGTGGTTGAACTCATCAACATCGATGACCCGGCTGGAACGGGATTCTTCAGGCAGAACCGCGAAACTCCGCCGGACGGAGCTCTCCGTGTCGCTACCAATCTCTGCGGCGGAGGAGGCAAGATGCTCTGGGAGATGACTACAGGAGCAAGAACGGATATCCACACAATGAACGAATCGGACACATCCGGAGGGCTCTCCGCATTCAAGAGCTACCGAATTCTCCGCGCAATACTTGCTCAGAAAGGCGCACAGGTACTACTTCTGACTGGTTCCGGAATGGCCTTTCAGAATCAGCACCACATTGCCGCAGCGGTATGGAAGGCTCTCAGGGAATCTCCAACTCCCCTTCCTTCTCTTCTGAGATTCGGCGGCACGGATGAAGACAGGGCACGAGATCTCTTTGAGCGGGTATCAGCTGATCTTCCGGTTCCGGTAAAAACCTACCCTGCGGAAATATTCCCGAATGCCATGGTGGATGATATCGAAGCCATCGCGATGGATAAACCGCCTCACGTTCAAACACCGCCTTCTCCCGAAGGAGAACCTGCTATACAAGTGGAAACTCCGCCGGGTGACATCTATTTCTATCCGGAGAAGTGGAGCAGCGAGGAAGAACCGCCTTCTGTAAGCGCATGTCCGACCGGATACCTCCTATGGAATAATGGAAAACTTGAAGTGAATCCTGAAGCGAAATGCATAGGATGCCTCATGTGTGAAACAGCAGCCCTTCTTGAAGGTAACGGGGAGATTCGAATAGACCTGAAAATGCCTGCGGAGGTGGACTGATGGCTGGAATACTGAAATATCTCGCAGGCGTTGATACTCCTGAAACCCTGGTTTTCGGAATTACCGGAAGACAGGGAAAGAGCAAATCCAGACTTATGAGGAAGTACGGCACAAAAATCATAGCCGGATGCACGCCCGGCAAGGGCGGGCAGGAAGTGGATGGTGTGCCCGTATTCAATTCCGCGGCAGAAGCTGTAAAAGCTTTCCCGCAACTGAATACCGCAGTTTTCTTCGTACCTGCCGGTGCTGTCAAAAAAGCAGCAATAGAAGCTATTGATGCAAGATTAAAATTTCTGGTTATCACTGCTGATGGAGTACCTGCGCAGGATGAGATCGCTCTTAAGGAATATGCTTCAACACGAGATTCCGTATACCTCGGGCCGAATACTGTCGGCCTCCTTGATACTTCCGGTTACCTTTTCGGACTCATCGGCGGCAGTGGTACATGGGCAAAAAAGAACTATAAGCCTGGAAAGGTCGGTGTCATCTCGCGATCGGGCGGTCTTTCACAACTTCTGGGAGCTTTTCACTGCAGGCCCAACCTGCCAGGACCCCGCGAAGATGGAACATTCGGACCGCTCTGGGGTGAAAATTATCCAGGGCTTTCCGCAGTTGTATGTGTCGGAGGCGACCCGGTTCCGGGCATATCAATACTCGACGCTGCAAGATCATTTGAGAAGGATCCCCGCACCGAAGTCATGTCGATATACGGTGAAACAGGCACCTCTCAGGAGAATGACCTTGCGAAAGCTGTCCGGAGAGGCGAGATAACCAAACCGATTATAGTCTTCCTGGGCGGCAAATTCACGAAAGCAGGAATCGCGCAGAGTCATGCTGGAGCCATGATCCGTAAAGAGGAAGAAACCTGGCAGGCAAAGAAAGATATCCTTGAATCATGCGGTATCACGGTCGTTGAAAGACCGGACGCTGTCTTCGGAGCAGTTCTTAAAGCACTTGACTGATATCGTTCTGAAGCCTGACTCCGGATGTCTGCTGTTTCTATTCCCGGACTTTCTGGAACAGATAT
>DAOWNO010000046.1 GCA_030642525.1 Candidatus Aegiribacteria sp. | reverse complement strand
TATTGTTAACGGTATTGTACTACTACTGGTTCCAGAGAAATTATCCCGCAAGAGGATCAAAGGGATTTAATAATATAACTTATTAGTAAAAAAGTATTTCTCTGTTCATTTGAATATATTGGTAACAAAAGCCTCCGTCACATGAAATTTTCTTTTCCTTTCAAGTTTTTTTATCTCTTCAGATGCAATAAATCCATATTCTCCAGAAATTTGTAAGAAAATCAGAGTATTCTTTTCGAATACAATGACAGCGTTCTTTTCCTGATCAATCCAGTCTCTGAAGATAAACTTGACATCAAATTATATGTTATTATCATCTAGGTGCTATTTGCACATAGATGAAAGGAACAGTATGCTGCGAAGAGGCAGAAGAGGGTACGGGGCGCAGGGCGGATGCAGACGAAGAATCAGAAGGTTTCTGGAACCATGTCTTCTTCTACTGCTTCACGCCGGAGAATCGCACGGTTACGAACTTCTTGAAAATCTTGACAGCTTTGGATTCAGAGGAAATCCAGCTGATTCCAGTACTATTTACCGAATTCTCAGAAGTCTCGAGGAGAGAGGGTTCGTTACATCAGAGTGGTCGGAGGGCGACTCCGGTCCTGCCAGAAGGGTCTACACTCTTACGAAAGAGGGGAATATCTACCTTGATACATGGGTTGTGGATCTTGAGGAAACTGACAGAATTCTGCACAGTTTTTTCAGAGAATATCACAGTCATATGAAAACTCATCATGGAAACGATGATGAAAAGGGAAAGGAGTAGAAAATGCCAGCAGGAAATGGAACCGGACCTCTAGGTGAAGGTCCCATGACAGGGAGAGCTATGGGAAGGTGCGCCGGTTTTCCGACAGACGGATATACATCAGCTCCCGGAAGGGGAGCAGGAAGAGGGTTTGTCAGATATGGCCGGGGAGGTGGAAGAGGTTATAGAAATCGTTTCTATGAGACGGGTCTGCCGCTCTGGCGCAGATATCCGCAGTACAATCCTACCGGGAATCCTGAATTCGTTGAAACGGATTCCCTGAAGAGCCGGGTACAGAATGTAGCGGATGTAATTGAGTATATTGCCAGCCGCGTCAAGCAGCTGATAGAACAAAGAAAGGGATAAAAGAAATAGATGAAAGTAATAGTCAGTTCACTGGGGAAGGATCTTGATTCAAAGATCAGTCCCGTTTTTGGAAGAACTCAATGGTTCATTCTGGTTGACACTGATGACATGTCATATGAGTCCTTTGAAAATCCCGCTACCAGCCAGAACAGCGGAGCAGGTATAATGGCGGCTCAATTCGTTCTTAAAAAAGGATCGGCTTCTGTTCTGAGTGCAAACGTTGGTCCAAACGCGTTTGAAGTACTACAGGCCGGTTCGGTATCATGCTACATCACGGAGAACGGAACGGTGAGGGAAGCTGTGGATTCGTTCATAAACGATAAGCTCAAGAAAATGGGATCAGCTACGGCAGACAACCATGCAGGTATGGCTGGAAATTCTAAAGGCAGTTCAGAAGGAATCAGCAGAAACACTGATGACCTAAAGATGCTTACAGAAAAACTTCGCTATCTCAGAACACAGGTTGCAGATATTCTTGAACAGCTTGACAGAATCAGTGAAGGATAGCATATGAGAATAGTAGTATCATCGGATAATGATAAAACTCTTGACAGTTCCGTAAGTCATCACTTTGGAAGATGCCCGTACTTCACGGTTATCAACATTGAAAAGAATGAAATATTAAGAACAGAAGCAGTAGAAAATCCTTACTTTTCCACTCATTCCCCGGGGCAGGTACCTGATTTTGTGAACAGCCTTGGCGCTGACGTAATGATTGCGGGAGGAATGGGAGGCCGCGCAATCAGCGTTTTCAGCAACTACGGCATTAAATGCTCAACAGGCGCGACTGGCTCTGTGAAAAGCGCTGTAATGCAGTATCTCTCGGGTCACCTTTCTCCTGCTTCGCCGTGCCGGGAAAGCGCAGGGCACGGTCATGGAGCATCTGGATATGAGAAAGGACCCGTTGACCGGCTAAAAGAGGAAGCTGAATACCTGCTTAATAAACTGGACGATATCATTGCACCGTATCCGGAGAAGAACGGTTAGAAAGGGAATTGAAAATGGGCCGAGATATTGGCGGAGGCCGGCGAAATGATGGCAGCGGCGGCAGAGGCCGCGGCGGAGGACCATATGCTGCCGGTCCCGGAGGAATCTGTGTCTGTCCTGCTTGTGGTCATAAGGTTCAACATCAGCTGGGACAACCATGTAATAAGATAACCTGTCCAAAATGCGGGACAGGTATGACTCGAGAGTAAGCCAGAGGAATGGTAATTGCAGTTGCAAGCGGCAAGGGAGGCACGGGTAAAACCATGGTAGCGGTCAGCCTTGCCCTTGCTGCTGCGGAAGAGAAGACCGGTTCCCGTCCTCTTCTTCTCGACTGCGATGTGGAGGAACCTAATGCGGGTCTCTTTCTCGACCCCGACTACAGTTTTCAAAGAGAGACCGGTGTACTGGTCCCGGAAGTTGATGATGATAAATGCACATATTGTGGAAAATGCGCTGAGGTCTGTGTCTGGAACGCTATCGCTGTTGCAGGCAGCAAAACGCTTGTATTCAGAGATTTGTGCCATGGCTGTGCCAGCTGTATGCTTGTCTGTCCGGAAAAAGCAATAAAGGAAATCCTTCATGTTACAGGTAAAATAGAGGGTGGACCGGCGTCCTCAGTAGATTTTGCGAGAGGGGTCATGAATATAGGTCAGGCGATGCCCGTTCCGACAATTTCCTCTTTGCTGAAGGAATACCATCCTCGTGAGCGGGAAGGTCTTGTGATCATAGATGCTCCACCGGGGACATCCTGCCCCGTCGTTGAAGCCGTCAGCAGAAGCGATTACGTTGTGCTCGTAACAGAACCGACTCCCTTTGGACTGCATGATCTAAAAGCCGCAGTCGATGTCGTTGTAAACCAGCTCGATATCCAGACGGGAGTAATAATCAACAGGGATGGAATCGGTGACAAGAAAGTAGAGGAATACTGCAATTCAGAAAATCTACCGATACTTGCACGAATCCCTATGGATCGGAAAATAGCAGAAGTGCTGTCAGAGGGAATTCCACTGATTCAAGGTTATCCGGAATATGGGAAAGTATTCCTGGATATCCTTTACAGAATTCAAAAAGAGATGTCTCAATGAGGCAGGTCGTCATACTCAGCGGAAAGGGAGGAACCGGTAAAACCTCTCTCACTGCGGCCCTTGCTCATCTTGCGTTCAATGATAATGAACTTGTTCTCGCCGACGCGGATGTGGATGCTGCCAATCTGGAGATTCTTCTGAAACCTGAATTAGAGGAGGAGCATTCGTTCGAAGGTGGCTATAAGGCTGAAATCGATACGGACATTTGTACCGGTTGTGGAAGGTGCTTTGATGTATGCAGATATGACGCGATCATTCCGCCCTCTTCCAATCAGGAGACAAATGAATACAGAATAGACAGAATAAGCTGTGAGGGATGTAACTCCTGTCTTTATCAGTGCCCTGTGAAAGCCATCAGCAGCCAGAAAGCAATAGCGGGAAAATGGTTCCGATCCAGATCATTATATGGACCGCTGTTTCACGCGGAAATGAAAGCCGGAGAGGAGAACTCCGGAAAGCTGGTAACAATTGTCAAGAACGCTGCAATCGAAGCCTGTGAAAAAACGGGATGCACGCTTCTCATTGTTGATGGTCCGCCGGGAATCGGCTGTCCGGTGATAGCTGCTTCCGCAAGCGCCGATCTTGCCGTAATTTCAACAGAACCCGGCGTTTCCGCCATTCATGATCTTTCAAGAATACTTGGAACAGTAAAACACTTCGGAATAACCCCGGCTGTATGTATTAACAGAAGCGATATAAATTCGGCGAAAACTGCTGAAATAGAAACTTTCTGCAGGGTTGAGGATATTATTCTTCTGGGCAGAATTCCGTATGATGATTCAGTAACTATTGCCATGTCGAAAGGAATGCCTGTAACTGCTTTTGATCCTGAAACTCCTGCATCAGTATCTATCAGAGGGATCTGGGAAATCCTTTCAGCTCTGCCATAACTTCCCCTTTCCGGCGTATGGAAACATGGATATTGTCCCTGGCAACTGGAATTGAGGGGATTGCCTCAATGCTTTTTGTCAATATATTTCATTTAATTATGTGTCTGGATAACCATTGGTGCTATGAACCTGATTGAAGTGTTGAAAAAATGTCTGATTTACCAGAATCAACGAATCAAGAATTTGATACCGCTGAGAAGGAATATCAGAAGGAAAAAGCATCCAGAGAAGCTCTGAAGAAGAAATACAAAAACAATTCGAAAAAGTGGAAGCTTATTCTGATGTGCGTTGGGGTTGTCCTGCTCATACTGGTTATTATCAATTCATTCAACGAAATACATGAGCTTAGAAATCCAGCAAGACCGCTCGGTATGCAGCTGGAAGACGCAAAACTCACCATGTTCATGATATCTCTCAAGCTGGAGGAGTACCGGAGTGTAAACGCCTGCTACCCTGACTCTCTTGGCCCCGGAATGGATACATACGATGCTGACTACATTCTCCATTCTGATGGATCCTATACGCTTTCCTGTCAGTTAAGTGATTCAACTGTGATTTTCAGATCAACGGATAATCCAGCTGATCTTATCAGTGAGGATTTCATGAACGAAGTTATGAGGGAAGGTTCTGGTGAATAAACAACGGGGGTTTACTCTTGTTGAGTTGATGATAGTCGTTATTATTCTTGGAATACTTGCAGCTATAGCGGTTCCTAAATTCATGGGAATGCAGCTGAATGCACATGCAGCAAGAATAATCAGTGATTACAACATGTTCAGAACCGCCCTTTTCAGGTATTATGCCGAATCGGGGGAGTTTCCCAAAGATAGATATCCAGGAGGTATCGTTAGCGAACTTGTTGAGTATCTGCCGGACGGGTTCAAATACAACCTCCGACCTGAGCTGGATGTCAGATACGACTGGGAAAACTGGGAATCCAACGGTAGACCCTGGTATCCCTGGACAGGGACTATTCTCGGACTGTCCGTTACTACAAAAGACAAGGCTCTGGTCAATGCGATAGATGGATTATACGCCGGAGATTTCCATTATACACTCGGAAACAATTACACTTTCATAATCCTGGCAATTCCTGATAACTGATAATTCTGCATTGTTATGCTTTGTATCGCCGGGATTTGCTTTTTTTTACATATTATTACTGTTGACTCTGAATATTCAAATTGAATATCATTAGCAAGTACATGTAATTTCAACTGGAGTTTTATTTGAAAGATCAACAGAGCCCGGATCTGGCAGCGGCAAGACTGGCTAAAGCCGTCTCTTCACAGGAAAATACTGAAGAAAGACTTAAAGCTCTTTCCACTTTCATTTCCGGGTATGAGCCGGGCAGTATTGGACCTGTTCTCGGCTTGATCATTAATGATTCCTGCAAACGGATCGAAGCAGGCCTTACTTTCCTGTTCTTTATGGACAGATCCCGTCTTTCAAGCTCTAACCATGACTGGAACTGGCCCGTTCTTTTTGACTGGTTCTCCAAAACAGCTCTTGAAACAGCCTGGGATCTGTTCGATAGAACACCATCAAATGCAAAAAAATATGTCTCTGCAAAAATTGCTATGCTGATAGAGATTATCTACATTCTCATACTGGATGATCTTCTTGACCCGGATACCGACCTTGACTGTTCCGGAGCTGACATCGCTGTCAGAGTACTCAAAGGCAAAGAACCGAGCAGCAGTACTTTTTATGTCAGTCTTAGCTCCTACCCGGTAAGCATTCGCAAATTCATGAAGGAAATCCTGTCAGAGCTCGATTTCATAGAAAATATCCCCGGTCAGTGGCAATTCACTTTCAGTATGGAAATGATGGAAAACTACTCTATCGGGAACAATCTGATTTCTCACAGGGGAACAGGTCATATGTCTCAAGCCCTTGCTCAGAGAAATGCTGAAAATCTTATCAAGCGCCTTGAACTTCTTATGAAGACTCTGCAGATGTTTCCTTCCGGACACCCGTCAATTGAGCCGTCTACCGAATCCTTCATCAGTATTCTTTCAAATTTTCTCAAGGAAAATGCACAGGTAACTCTGTCCATTATGGGCGATATAGTTATGGTGAATGATTTGCGAGTAGAGAAAAAAAGTTTAGGGGCAGGCGGATTTGTAAGGTCTTTTGCAGAAAGAAAAATAAGCAGCATTTCGTTCAGTCCGGGAATAACCGGAGATCAGATACAGATTTTTGCGAAGATCTTCAACAGACCCCCCGTCTATATCGCAGAGCATGGTGGAATGGCCAGACTGCTTGAACTACGCGGACTTGACACAATTTCAATTAATCGTTTCCACTACGAGCTTATCTCGGAAAAGGGTGATTCAGAACGAACTCTCGCACGGAGCGAGGTAACTGTTGAAGATGCGATCTTTTCCGAACTCATTGACAGGCTGGAAAGGGGAGACAGTATTGACACTCTTCCCGGCAAGAATATCGGTGATGCCCTGAAATCCGTTCTCGCCAATGCGAAAGATGATAAGGAAGAACAGCGAGGTATGATTGCAAGGTTCATAACTGCACTTGACCCATCGTTACTCGAGAAGGGACTGTTATCAAACATTTACGTTCAACGCGGAATGGCCTGGAAAGCTATCCGCAAGATTATTGACAGTCTTCTGCGAAGCCTTTCTTCACCTGATCCGGATGTCCGCCATAGAACCGTTGGAAAACTCCAGGACATGGCTCTTCTTGCTGTTGAGCGCGGAAAAGAGAATTCCACCTCCCAGATCATTGAGAATATCTCAAGAGCGCTGAAACGGGAGCATGATCCAGATGTACTCTACAGAGCGGTAATTCTTACCGCCTCACTTATGGAATCTCTTCTTGCCCGCGGAAATATGTCTATCGCGCTGAAAGCCGGTAACATCCTTAGCAATCTTCAGGCAATGCAGTATCCAAGGACGGAGCTGGAAGCAGCCAGAAAAAGATCTCTCTCCGAAGCCCAGCGGAAACTCGATACCCTTTCGGCAGCTGAAGCAATGGTTCCCAGGCTGCTTTCTGATGACGCAAACGTTTCGAAGGAAGCCGAACAGATGGTTGCGATTTTGCCGCCTGAAAATCTTGTTTCACAACTTGTCAACATATTCAATGAAGACAACAGACGGCTCAGAGCAAAAGCATTTAAAATTCTTCTCGGCATGGGTAAAAGAGGCCTTCTACCGATTCACAACAAACTCAAGGACATAGTTACCGCTTTTAATTCCCAGGTAGACAAAGCATCTTTCAATCTCCCTGACTCTGACTGGTACACAGCCCGAAATATGATACAGGTTCTTCGTGATATCGGATCTCCCTCAAGTGAGACTGTTCTCGCGGACCTGTGCAGAATCCCGGATCACAGAATAAGGCGGGAATGTCTGCTGGCTCTGATAAAAAGTTCAAATACTACCGCTGAAAGCCTTGCGCTTCATCTTATTGCTGATGAATCGAGTGATGTTTCGATCATTGCTCTGAATATCCTCACAAAGCAGGCTGCTTTCAATCCTGCCTACATTCCAAAGATAACTTACGCCTTTCGCAAGAATAAGCAGATCCGACCGGAGATTATGGAATCTTTCAGTATTCTTGGTGTTCATGACCAGGTCAGAGATTTTCTTCTGAAATGCATAAATGAAGGGGAATCCGGTCAGCTGTTTGAAGATTCAACCCTCGCTTCTGGAGCTTTTCGAATATTGAAGAGATATGGCGGAAATAAGGAACAGGCTGTTCTTGAGAAACTGCTTTCTAATGTTGAAGGCGGTTTCTTCAGAAAGAGCAAGCTCAGCCGGCAGCTTCTTCAGGAACTGAAGGATGTGGTTCAGACACTGCGGATGTCTTCCGATGTAATAGAGAGCGAGGAGAAGAAACCGGACGAAGATGAAATCACTGTTCTCTGAGTTAATTAGTCCGGGGAAGCACTGTTTTTATCTCCTGCTCACCATATAAGCTATTCCACCACTTATGATCCCGAAGCGTTCTTTGAGTAAAGGCTTCAGTTTTCTCAGCACAGCAAGTGTATTTTCAAAGCTCATATCTAACCTCCGTCAGAAGAACATCCGGTTTTCCTGAGTATTGGCCAAGGACTGGATTTTGAGCCTGATAACGGTAAGTGCTCCCATCTATGGGGTAGAGTCCTTCAATCAGGGGACAATCCAGCAAAACAAAGGGGGCTGATGCCCATGTCGTTTTTAACAGTGGGTGGCACTTTGGTACGCCAGACTTGTCGAAAGTAAAACCAGAACCCAGGAAATACTGTAATGCCATCAAATGCAGCTGCTCTATTTGAATCAAAAAAGCTGGTACTGATATTGTTACCTAAGCTGTCTGTTTCTGTAGCAATGGTTGCGTAGCCATTTGAATCTATCGGTTCACCGCTTTTGTCAAGGGTAGTGGAAATGTTTTGAAGAAGTTCGTCATCATACTTAATTTCAGTTGCCCATACGCCATAAATATCAACGGGACTGCCATCGACGGCATACCTTGCATTAAGTGTTATTCTACCGAACTGGTCGTATTCGATCACATTGGAAGCTACGCCGTATGTGTCCACAGTTGGAGAACCATCCGAATTCAATACAGAGAAAGCTGTTGTAAGACCAGATGCTGAAACCTCATAGGTTTCCCATCCGGGGCTGTTCGGGTTTTCAATGATATGCCCATCCAAACCAATTCTTTTTATTGCAATCAGATGACCTGTAGCATCAAACTCTCTTTCTATAAGATAAACTTCTCCCATTTGTGGAAGAGGTTCTCCAAGGCTGTCCACATTCTCAGTTGCAATCTGATTTTTCAATGAGTTAAGCCTCTGACGGATTCCATATACGCCGTCTTCTGTAATAGCAACCAGCATACCGTTTTCATCATGCATGGTATCGATGTACCAGCCATCTCCTTCATTCTCAATCTGACGGTATGCAATTCCTGATGGATCGATTAGAACAGATCCATCTTCTTTAAGAAATTCCATGGTAGAGAAAATATTATCATCTGATCTTGTGATTCTGTAACCGCAGAATCCCATTTCGTTAAATGGTTCACCATTTGCCCAGTGGAATGCTACATTATCGATCCCATTGTCATAGTCTATCTTAAGCATCGGAGAGAAATTAGCTACAGTGACCCGATCGCTGGGTCTACCCATCCAGAGACCGACAGCTTCAGTTATGCGTCCAGTATCATCATAAGTGACTTGAATCGATGGAATATGTACTGCAGTTTCCCAATCAATTTCATCTCTGACAATAAGATGTAAGTCAACACTCAGTACAGCAGATCTGTAAACTGAGAGTCCGGGATTCTCTGGAGGTGTAAAGCCGTTCGTTGTATCATTCTCTGCTGCAGGCGGGTTTGATCCGCATGAAAGAATTGAAAATAGAAAGAGTGAAGCAAACAGTACTGGTATTCTCATAATAGGATTGCCAATCGTTTAAATTTATTTGTAAAGCCCGTTTTTGAAGGGGTATTTACCGCTTTGGAATCAAAATTGGCATGAGCCTGATTCAGCGTGCCAGATCCTTCGCAGTGTAGAATAAGAAAATCATTGGCAGCAAATGCCGCAAAATAGTAGGAAAGTGGATTTTCCATAAACCCGTTCTTGATCCCAAAGCAGTCAATTCGTCCCAATAATCTTCCGATTCCTGCCTGAAACTAACAATTTGCTTCTTGCTTATCTAAC
>DAOWNO010000260.1 GCA_030642525.1 Candidatus Aegiribacteria sp. | reverse complement strand
GATAATGATGCTGTTTTGATTACGCCGGATACAATAATAGTGCTTGTTCTGAATGGAACAGAGATCGATGGACTGGCTGGAAGGACTCAGAGGGAACTGCTGGGGGCATCCACCGATTCCATTGTAATTCTAGCCCCTTTCGATCCGTCCGATACTGATTTCAAACCGTATGAGGAAACTATCCTTATTTCTCAGCTGCCTGATCTTTCTGCTGCAAAAGTTGTCGCAAATATTCTTGGAGTGTCCGGGGAGTGCATTGTATGGGAGGTTCCCGCTGACGGCAGGCCCCCGATTGTTGATATCATTATCTGCCTCGGTGAAGATATGAATGGGTCAATGTACAGCGGTGAATGATTCCAGTTAATTTAAACATGGAGGTATTCTTTGTCCGATAGTATTCTGAATACTCTTGCAGAAGCGATGATTGAGCGCCATGGATTCAAGGTTGTTGCTCTGGATATGAGCGAGACTCCCCTGACAATGGAAGCATTTCTGATCGTATCCGCCTTGAATAGAATTCAGGCTAGAGCTATCTCGGATCATGTGGAGAGAACAGCAAGAGCAAACAATTTTCGAAAACACCATATTGAAGGTTACGATGAGGGAAGCTGGATTCTGATTGATTTCGTAGATCTGGTAGTCCACATTTTCCTGCCTCAGACCAGGGAATACTACAACCTTGAAATGCTCTGGAGTGATGTACCCAGAATTCAGTTCGATGATGAGGAGGAATTACCCGAAAATGGAACCAGCATCCCTTAGTCCGCATATTTCACAATGTTTCGTAACAAAACTGTGTAGAAGCGCGAGTGTTTTATGCGCCATTGCAGTAGTAACTCTGGTGAAATATGCGGATTAGGACTGAACTGGAACGGATACTCTCAGCTGCGGTAGATGACATCTGGGGCGATCTGGTACCGGAGGATTTCCAGGTTACGGTTTCGGGTTCAGATAATCTTGAATTTGGTGATCTCTCCTGTCAGTCCCCTTTGAAGCTTGCCCGGATAGTTCATGATAACCCACGAAAAATCGCATCAATGATTGTTGACAGTATCAAAAAAAAACTGCCCGGAATATCCGGCATAAGCGTTGACGGCCCCGGTTTTATCAATTTCACGCTGTCTCTTCCGTACCTTGTATCCGTCTCAGGCATGCTTGCTTCGGGAGGTTTGAAATCTCTTCTCCCTGACATTGGTAACGGCAGAAAAGCACTTGTCGAATACGTCAGTTCGAATCCTACCGGACCTCTTACTGTGGGTCATTGCAGACAGGCAGTGCTTGGAGAGTCAATCAGCAGTCTTCTTGAAGCTACAGGTTGGGAAGTCAGCAGGGAATACTACTTCAATGATACCGGTCGTCAGATGACTCTTCTCGGAATGTCCCTGGCCGCAAGGTACAAAGCTGTCGATGGCGGCTCTGCGGAGATTCCCGACGGAGGATACCATGGGGATTATATCACTGAATGGGCTCATGAACTCCGCGATGAACAGGGTTCGGGTCTTTCATGGGAGAACAGCAGTACCGAGTTCATCACATTCGCAAGGGAAAGGGCGATAGGGATTATTAAATCCGACCTTTCACTGCTGAATATCGAATTCGACAGATACTTTGCGGAAAGCGAACTGATACCGGATGCAGTGCGTTCAACAATAGATAAGCTGTCTTCGATTGAAATTGACGGGAAAAGTCTGGTTTATCCTGATAATGATGAAGCAGGAAAACTCTGGCTGAGATTTACATCTCTCGGCAGACCGTCTGACAGAGTCATTGTCAGAGATAGTGGAATGTACACGTATCGCATGCCTGATATTGCCTATCACATTGACAAATTCTCCAGAGGATATGATCTCATGATCGATGTATTCGGGGCGGACCATCTGGATACCAGCAAAGATGTGACAG
This sequence comes from Candidatus Aegiribacteria sp., assembly GCA_030642525.1. Taxonomy (GTDB): domain Bacteria; phylum Fermentibacterota; class Fermentibacteria; order Fermentibacterales; family JCC-6; genus Aegiribacteria. Next base: position 1,827 of record DAOWNO010000260.1, on the reverse strand, counting down.
CGGCACTTGAGATCCTTCTCGGCAGTCTCGCTGTTTCTGACAGATTAAGAATTATTATCCATCAGTTTGTTACACTGGTTCGAGAGGGCCGGAAGATAAAAATGTCGACCAGGGCCGGGAAATTTGTCACTCTGAGGGAACTCATTCGCGATGTAGGTTCCGTTGATGTCACAAAATATCTTTTTCTCACAAGAGCGGAAGCCCATATGGATTTCGATCTTGATCTTGCAAGAAAAGAATCAAATGAGAATCCGGTTTATTATGTGCAGTACGCTCATGCCAGAATTTCAGGGATAATGCGTACAGCGAAGGATGCGGGAATCAGCCTGCCGGAAGAGCATGCAGCTTTATCCGCAGATCTTCTCGATGGTGAACATGAAAGGGAGCTTATGCGGTTGCTGGAACTTATTCCTTCCAGAACAGCTGCGGCTGCAGAAGCCTGCGAACCGCACAGGCTTACGGAGATCCTTGCCGATCTGGCTACAGGTTTTCACAGGTTCTATCAGTATAAAAGGATAGTGGACACAGAAAATCCTGATGCTTCTTCAGCACGGTTGATGCTTTGCGAAGCGTGCAGGCGCAGTATAAGTGATTTGCTTGAGATACTGGGGATAGATGCCCCGGAAAGAATGTAAAATAAAAATCTACGGACAGGATAGGTTATATCATGGCACTTCTTGTAGTTGGTTCTGTTGCTCTGGATACAGTCACTACTCCCGCAGGCAAGGTGGAGGAAACACTTGGCGGTTCCGCGGTCTATTTTTCACTTGGTGCGTCCTGTTTTGATGTTATCAGAATTGTGGGAGTTGTTGGACCTGATTTTCCAATGTCAGAAAAGAGATTTCTTGCTGAACGGAGGATTGATGTCAGGGGTCTCGTTACCGGGCAGGGTCCCACTTTCCGGTGGGAGGGCGTATACGGTCCTGATTTTGGTGATGCGAGAACAATCAGAACAGAACTCGGAGTATTCGCCAGCTTTGAGCCGAAACTTCCTGAGGATTACACGAACACTCCGTACATCTTCCTTGCGAATATAGACCCGGTACTTCAGCTTGATGTTCTGGATCAGGTTCACAATCCCAGATGGATCGCTGTGGATACCATGAATCTCTGGATTGACCAGCAGAGAGACAATGTTCTGAAAGTCTTCAGAAAAGTCAGTATTGTTTTTGTAAATGCCTCGGAAGCAAAACAGATTTCCGGAAAAAGAAATCTCTTTGATGCCGCGGAATTCATTCTGAAGTCCGGTCCCAGGTATGTCGTTATTAAAATGGGCGCTGCCGGAGCGATGATCTTCGGTGGAGACAAACCCTTCATTCTGCCGGCTTACCCTCTTGAACAGGTAATTGATCCTACCGGAGCTGGTGATACATTCGCTTCGGGAATGCTTGGATATCTCGCGGGCAGTGACAGTGATCTTGATTTTGACAGTATGAAAAAGGGGCTGGCATACGGATCAGTCAATGCAAGTTACGCGGTTAGTGGTTTCGGCATTGAAAAATTAAGAGAAATAACCCGTGAAGAGATTGATTCGAGGATGGATTACTATCTGTCCACAAACCAGCTTGGAGTATGGAGATTATGACACAGATCAATTATCGCGACAGTGGTGTTGATATTGAGGAGGGGGAGAAAGCCGTTGCCCTGATGAAGGAGAGTGTAAGAAATACATTCACGAAAGAGGTACTCTCCGATCTTGGTCATTTCGGGGGGCTTTATCAGGCTGATTTCCCCGATACGGAGAATCCTGTACTGGTCGCGAGTACCGATGGTGTAGGTACAAAACTGAAAGTCGCCTCCATGACCTCAAAATATGACACCGTGGGT
>DAOWNO010000089.1 GCA_030642525.1 Candidatus Aegiribacteria sp. | reverse complement strand
GTCATTTCTTTCTCTCTTTCTTCTCCATGCGAGATCAGTCTGCAAGTATTTGATGTAAGCGGCCGACTTGTAAAAACGGTAACCAGTGGATTGTACCAGCAGGGTGAATACTCTGTGCAGGTGGATGATCTTTCCAGCGGGTGCTACATGTACAGGCTGACTGGAGACGGATTCTCCGAGGTCCGGAAGATGATAATTCTGAAGTGAAGAGTAAATTTTTCAACTGAATTGCTAAACTCGAAAGACAGTTCTGCAGAAACTGGGAGTTATATCAGTGTTCATGGCAATATTGTAGAACCTATTTATCTCTATACTGACAATGGTGATGGTTCCATTACGCGGTTGAATAAGACAGTAATGTGCAGGACTATACGGATTTATACTGGACGACATTGATAATGATGGCGATCAGGAAGTAAATGCAGCGGGGGGATACTCAGTACAGGTGGGTGATCTTTCCAGCGAAAACCTCTTAAGATAGTGTCACATCCTTCTTCGGACAGAATTCATTGAATTCACAGTTTGAACACTTAGGGTTCCTGGAGAGACATACTTGTCTCCCATGGAACCCGAGCTGATGGCTGAAGGATGTCCAGCGGGCTTTCGGAAGGAGTATCTTTAAATCAGCCTCAATCTTCTGGGGTTGTGTATTTCTTGTAAGATCAAGTCTCAGTGAGAGTCTGCTAAGATGAGTATCGACAACAATCGCCGGCTTTTGAAACACTTCTCCGATTATGACGTTCGCGGTTTTTCGCCCGACGCCGGGAATAGTAACGAGTTCATCAATTGTCCCGGGCAGTGTTTCTTTATGCGCTGTAAGCCAGGCAGCAGCTTCCTGAATAGATCTTGCCTTGGATCGGAAGAAACCGAGAGGATGGACTATTTCTTCAATTAGTTCTTTACGTGATTGGGAAAGCCCTTCGATATTTCTGACTTTTTTCCACAGATATGGTGTGACTCTATTAACAGCAGCATCAGTGGTCCTTGCCGAGAGAATCGTAGCGATCAGAAGTTTCTCAGGCTTACCATCGTAATCCAGAAGGCACCTTGCATTCGGGTACATCACAGGAAGCATTTCAAGCAGGATAGCGACTCGTTCAGTTCTTCTCAAAATATCCCTTCTTGACAGTCTTCACTCAAGGATGCAATCTAGTGTTTCCCGTAACATGAATGCAAGTGGAAGGAAAATATCTTGAAGAAAGAAGAATGCAGAATAAAAGGTGTATATCTCTTTGAATTGAACAGTCTGCAGGATGAGCGTGGAAGGTTCTGTGAAGTTTTCAGGAAGGAATGGATTCCGGATATCTTCGACCGGCAGACTCAGATGAACTATTCACGTTCTGAATCAGGTGTTCTGAGGGGACTGCATTATCATCGAAATCAGACCGATTTCTGGATTCCGGTTCAGGGCAGGATAACCGCCGGTCTGGCCGACATCAGGAAGGAATCCCCTACAAATGGAGTTTCATTATCAATAGAACTTGATGGAAGCAGACCAACCGGACTGCTTATCCCGCCGGGAGTAGCGCATGGATATGCCGCACATACAGATATGACCTTGATATATGTTGTTAACAGATATTTCGACAACACTGACGAGTATGGTATTGCGTGGAATGATCCTGGATTTGCCATCGAATGGGGTCTTGAAAATCCTTTAATATCCGAGAGGGATAAGAATAACGCTCAGTTTGTTCGGGAATAGGCTGCATTAAGAAAGGGACACCCCGTTGCAGCGGATGCCCCTGTTCTGGTGCCGAAGGGGGGACTTGAACCCCCACGAGGAAAAATCCTCACCAGGTCCTGAACCTGGCGCGTCTGCCAATTCCGCCACTTCGGCTTTGATGCTCGGCGATACTAGGAATTTTCCAGCGGAAAGTCAATGTTCACTAACACGGTTGCATACTGTATTATATTTTCACTGTCGAAAGGTGAATCAGATGAGCGAGAAGAGTAAAGTCCTGGCAAGAAACAGAAAAGCCAGACACGAGTATTCAATTCTCAGTACTCTGGAAGTTGGTCTGATTCTTCTTGGGTCAGAAATTAAATCCATTCGTGCGGGGAAGGTCAGTCTGAGCGGATCTTATGCCTCTTTTGATGATAACTTCGAACTATGGGTTCACCACATGCATATAGCTGAGTATCCAGAAGCAAGAGATAATCATGATCCGTACCGCAGACGAAAATTACTGGCTCACGCCTCTCAGTTGAGAAAAATCAGGAGAATGGTGCAGGAAAAGGGTCATACACTGATTCCGCTCGATGTTCATCTTTCAGATGGAAAAGCCAAACTCGAACTTGGTTTCTGTCGAGGAAAAAAACAGTACGACAAACGTGCGGAGATGGCGAAACGGGACGCGGATCTGAATCTAAGGAGAGCAATCAAGCAGGAGACAAGAGGGTATGAATAGCATTCACCTTATATTCGCCGCGGCAGTCCTTACAGGAGCAGTTGAAACTAGAATAATACCGAGATTCGACGGTATGCTGATGGAGCTTACTTCCAGCGAGCCCATTACCGACAGTGTCGACGTTACCGGTTATTCAGTGAATGTAAGACCGGGAGAGAAAGTTCTGCTTCCTGATGCCTATTTTCCATTCTGGGTGCTTGGATGGGAGCTGGATACGGACTCATGCGGTTTTTCCGTTGAACTCACTGATGCCGTGGATTCACTTGAATACTCACTTTCTGGGGATAGTCTTACACTGCTGCTTTTCTTTCGGGCAGCTGAACCGCTTCTTTTTCCGGAATTGACCTGGAACGGCCCTCCGGATGAACCGGATTATGGATTGTTCGATCCGCAATATTCTGATTCCAGTACTATCGCCGCACTTGAACTCGGGCAGCAATCACCGTGGCTTTCCGATTTTGACTGTGTCGTAATCGATCCCGGACATGGCGGAAGAGATCCCGGAGCGGTTGGTCCGGGAGGGACTTATGAAAAAGACAGAACTCTCGAAATATCGCTGCTTGTCCGTGACATTCTTAATATATACAGGCCGGAGCTGGACGTTGTTGTTACCAGAAACACGGACTGCTATATGTCACTGGGCGCGAGAACCCGGCTGGCCAATGAAAGAAGAGCAGATCTGTTTATCTCGATTCATTGCAACGCAAGCACAAGGTCAGCCGCAAACGGTTTCGAGACATTCTTTTTATCCCGCGCCAGAACTGATGACAGCAGAGCTGTAGAGATGCTTGAGAACAGCGTGGTGGAATATGATGATACCAATGATCATATTTTCGATGATTCTCTTGCTTTTCTTCTCGCGGATATTGCCCAGAACATATATCTGGAAAGAAGCAGTTCCCTGGCAGTGGCAATTCAGGAGAGTCTGAAGGAAAAATTTCCTCTGAATATTAATCGTGGCGTGAAACAGGCTGGTTTCTATGTTCTCAGAGGTGCTCTCATGCCTTCTGTACTGGTGGAAGTTGCGTTTATCTCCAATCCGGAAGAGGAGCGGACACTGAAAACACTGGACTTCCGTCTTGCCGTGGCGGAGGCTATTGTAGATGCTGTCCTGAATTTTGCAGAGGAACAGTAATGAAGGGATGATAAACAAATCCATCGGAATAACCATAGCTCTGAATTTTCCATTGGTGTTATATCCTTCACCTGTAAGAAGCTATATACATGACTATTCATGATTCCTGTCCACCCGTTGACACATCCTGGAAAAGTACATACACTGTTATTGAAGAGGTATCAGTGAATTAGTGAACCGAGAGGAAGGTTGAGCTATGTCATGTACTTCTCCCCTCAGTATAATTATTTTGATTTTGATACTTTTCTCCTTTACTTCCATTTCAGCAGACACACCTCCTGACAACACTCTCCCGATAATCGGAATGCGCCTCAATGGTATACATGCATCATTCGGAGGAATTCGCCTTCCCTTGCTCTGCGGGCTTTCTCAGAATTACCAGACTGACAGCAGCGCTGCCCTGATAACCTGGGATACTGATTCTGATGACATTGGAGCGCACATCATCGAAATATATGCTCCTTCTCTTTCAGTGGAACCTGATCCCGACGACAATAGTGTGCAGATTACCTTCCTGGTGGAACCACAGGATTACGCAACAACAGTAAGGGGTGATTCCTGGGATATGTCCGAGGGAGGATCGAATCCCTGGCACACGGATGATATAGCGAGTGTGGCTCTCTACTGGGATGATGCGGCCTGGACTGACTCAGTGACAGGCATGTTATTTGCCGGTGAATCGCAACAAACAGACTGGTCTGATGGTCCTGGTGTTTCCGGGCCTGTAACCTCATGGGATTCATCGTTCTACAGTAATATACATACCGGCTGGGAGGATCTGCCCGGAAGTCTTCTGCTGGCGTTCAATCCTGTTGCTCATAGCATTACCAATTACATGGGAAACCTTCATTGCGGTAACGCGGCAGACATGGATGGTGACGGCGATATGGATATCCTGAGTGATTCAGGCTACAGGGCGCTGATAGCGTGGTTCGAGAACGATGGGTCAGGGGGATCCTGGGACAGGCATGATGTGAGCAGCTATGGCGAGCTTTATCATCCGACATCCTCCTATCCTGTGGATATAGACGGCGATGGTGACATGGATGTTCTAGGTACTGAATCCTCTTCGATATACAAAAGGATCTACCTGTGGATTAATGTTAGCGGATCTGGTACAGAATGGGAAACATATGTAATCGATGATGATCTATATCATCCACATTTCGTATGCAGCGCCGATATCGACGGTGATGGCGATCCTGATGTGCTGGCATGCGATTTCGGTCCGGACGCCAGTATAACCTGGTATGAGAATAACCTGCCTTCGATCGACTGGCTCAAGCATAATGTCGCATTTATCCAGAACGGCAGAGAACTCTTTCCGGCGGATATGGATCTAGATGGTGACATCGATATATTGAGCGCCTGCGAATGGTGGGATGGTCTCTTCTGCTGGGAGAACGCGGATAGTGTCGGAACAACGTGGGTAGAGCATGAAATAGGAATTAATACCGATGCTGTTTTCTCTGTATGTGCAGCGGATGTTGATAGTGATGGTAAGCCTGATGTAGTTGCCGCCAGGAGGGACGAAGTCTTCAGTAACGGGTACATTTCCTGGTTCAAGGATATGAGCGGTGCTCTCAATCAATGGGATGAATATCTTATTGAGGACTATTTCCATGGCGCTATCGCCATTCATGCCGGGGACATAACCGGTGACGGCTTCATCGACATACTTGGCGCTGCGGGTTATAAGACTTCTCCTCCTTACAGCCTTTACGAGCTTGTACTCTGGGAGAGCGTTGATGGTTCGGGAGAGAACTGGATACGGCGTTTACTGGACTCTGAAAGCTGGTATGAGGATGTGGACGTTGCCGACATCGACGGTGACGACTTTCCCGACGTGATATCTTCCGCTTCAGTGGGTTCTATCATTCAGTGGATTCGTACTGGCTACTTCTCTTCAGGTCAGCTGATATCATCCATCCTGGATATGACAGGCTACCCCGAATGGAAATTCATATCATGGACTTCAATTGAGTCTCCCGCTACAAATGTAAAATTTCAGGTCAGGAGTTCCAACGATTCTGAGAATATGGGATACTGGTCTGATGATATTCTTACACCTGGAAGTCTTGAGGGCATCATAGACAGCACCTACAGGTTTGTCCAGTATAAAGCCATAATGGAGTCCAGTGACTGTTTCACAACACCCGTGCTTGAGGATGTAACCTTCTACTGGGACAATCTGGGCATCGAAGGTGAAGATGATTCTTTCTTCCGGCTCTACCCGGTCGCTCCGAATCCTGCAACGGGAAACCTGACGGTTTGCTTCAATCTGCCTGAAGCTGCTCGGGTGACGATCCATGTATTCGATCTCTCAGGAAGACTGGTTCTGACTCCGGTTGATAACAGCGAATGTTCATCTGGCCTGCACATCCTTGAATTGCCAGGTCCTTCCGAAGGAATGTACATTCTCAGAATCAGGACAGATGATCAGACTGCGTCAAGAAAATTTACGGTCCTGAATTGAAGCCGGTGAAATAAATGATTTTCTTGCTTTTCTTCTCGCGTTTATCTCCAATCCGGAAGAGGAGCGGACACTGAAAACACTGGACTTCCGTCTTGCCGTGGCGGAGGCTATTGTAGATGCTGTCCTGAATTTTGCAGAGGAACAGTAATGAAGGGATGTATATGTTCAAATTGAACAGTTCAGACAGCAGATTCATTCTGATTCGCCTTGGCATTCTTGTCGGTGTAATTATACTGATCTCCGTTATACTGGCATTCAGCATGAAGATGATAAACAAATCCATCGGAACAGAGCAGGTTGATATCGATGAAGTTCAAGATGAAGAATATTCAATTACTCCCGACAGTCTATGGGATGAGGGGGATAGATTTACATTGCCAGAGATAGAAGAGCTTCCTGACGGACCTGAAGCATCATGGGCCATGACACCGTGCTCTATTTACGTAACGGAATCATCGGTGGTTGTAATTGATTCCCTGCCGACTGCTCCTTATCCGGCTTACAAACCGCTTGAAGCTCAGTTTCTGATAAGAAGGTGGGCTGAGGAATCCGGAATGGAAGGCGAGATTGCAGATCAGATCTATGTCTTCACGAAACTCGATACGATCTACGTTGATCTGCCATCTGAAGGTGATCTCGACGGTCTGAAGCTCACAATTGAAAGCAGATTCATCTGTTTTACCCGTCTTTTTCCACTTATGGCAGGTAACGTTCTTTCATCCTATCCGGAGGGTATACCTCTGAGGGGCGTCAAAGGAGTGTTCAGACGGTGAATCCGGAGAAAATTGGAGTTTTCGATTCGGGAGTTGGCGGACTTACAGTAGTAAGGGCGATAAACGAACTGCTTCCGGAGGAATCAGTAGTCTATTTCGGAGACACTGCTCGAGTGCCTTACGGATCAAAATCACCTGAAACTGTAATTCGCTTCTCATTAGAAGCTGCGGAGTTTCTGCTGGAGAAGGATGTCAAACTCATAGTTGCTGCCTGCAATACGGCTTCTTCAGTCAGTCTTCCGGCATTGAGTGAATTTGCCGATGTACCTGTAATAGGTGTCATTGAACCAGGAGCCAGCGCGGCATCAAAGGTTACACGATCGGGAATTGTAGGGGTAATTGGAACTCTGGGTACGATTTCAAGCGGTGCCTACCAGAAAGCGCTGAAATCCTTCGATTCAGTGAAGAGAGTAATAGCCCAGCCAACTCCGCTGCTTGTATCTCTGGTCGAAGAGGGCTGGCTTGATCACAGGATAACCGGGCTGATTCTTGAGGAATACACCGGACCGCTAATTCATGAAGGAATTGATACGATGGTTCTCGGTTGCACACATTACCCGCTTCTGAAGAAGGCGCTTTCGAATATTCTTGGAGATGATATTACTCTTATTGACTCGGCCGAATCAACGGCTTTGAAAGTTGCAGAGATCCTGGATGAAGGAGAGTTGAGATCAACAACTGATTCGGGTGAGAACTATTTCTACGTAAGTGACATACCATTGAAATTCCAGGAAATAGCCCAGCGTTTCCTTGGAAGGGCGATACCTCTGGTCACCCAGGTTGAAGTTGGGGAATAATCCG
>DAOWNO010000263.1 GCA_030642525.1 Candidatus Aegiribacteria sp. | reverse complement strand
GTTGCAGAGGTTGTTTACAGAGTTGATCGTTCAAGGTGTACCGGTTGCGGAGATTGTGAACTCGTCTGTCCGGTTGGCGCGATAGAAATAATAGATGGCAAATCCTATATAGATCCTCAGACTTGCATAGGATGCGGGTTCTGTCAGGGGGTGTGCAGCTATGACGCCATACGCTAAGATATTTGTCATTCTTGCTGCTGTTCCGGTGCTTCTTTTAGCTTGCAAAGGACCGGTCGAAAGCACCCAGCTGATTGTAGATACAGATGCCTGTACCGGCTGCGGAGAATGTGTTGAAGTCTGTCCCTACGGCGCCATAGAAGTGATTGATGGCGATGCCGTGATTGATCCTTCCCTCTGCCACTTCTGCTACAGATGTGTTGAACAGTGCCCGGAAGGAGCAATATACTGATGATCAGGAAAACGCTTCCACTGCTTCTTCTGCTTCCGGCTCTTGTTTTTGCGGTTACTCTTGACGGATGGATGGATGTTCAGACAGGCGGCGACAGCCTCTCACCTGAACCCGGCAGACTCGAACTTGGAGGAATGCTTGGTACTGAGAACTGGGTCCTTATACTGGAGGAGCAGTATTCTTACGAGGATACTTCAGGTATTGTGCCGAAGTTCCTTAATACATATAGCCAGACTGATATTGATTTAATAGTGAATGCAGGACCTGTTACCATAAATCCTGATCTATGCTGGACTGTTGATCTGGGCGATAAGCCGGAAATGGTTCTTCCGGTGCAGGCCGGTGTGGCATACAGAGAAGGTTTTATCAGACCAGGACTCTCCCTTGCAGCGGACATTTCAGAAGATTTTCTACTTTTTGCAAGTGGTTTTTACTGGAACAGAGATTTGAAGCAGGAGGATGGTTACGATCTCGCGTGGACGGAATTCCGTGTAAATGGTGGAATTTCCTGTGAGACACAGGGGTTCACATTGACCATGTCAGGCTTGCACCATAAAACGAAATCCGATTTCATCGATTATGAGTCAACATGGGGCAGGTTTGATATCGCGTTATCAACTGAACCGCAGTCCCTTCCCGCCAACTTCTATGTAACAGGTGACGTAACTTACTCGTTTTACGACGGTACCAATTTCCTGGGGAATGATCTGTCTGACAGGTTTACCTCAAGGATCCGATTGGTTCGCATGATAATTCCCTCTCTTGCTGTGAACACCACATTCGAGTCCGTATTTGATTATGACGGAGTAATAAGACTTGCCTGTACATCCGCGGAATCAAGAATTCTTTACCGCTTCATGAGATCTAGGGAAGTGCCTTCTGTAATCACATTATCCGGAAAGCTTTCAACTTCTTCAATCCGTACTGAACGCGCTGCTTTATTCTCAAGAATCAATTTCTACAGGGGATTATCGCTTCTGCTTAATGCTGAAGCCCGATCAACCCCGACCTCGATTGCCGGAGCCGGTGATACAAGAAAGCGGATTATGTTCGGTCCAGGACTGGAATACCAGCTTGGATCCACCCTTCGCGTATGGGGTATCATTGAGCAGGAAAGAACTGACCTGGAAGAAGTTGAGGTCTGGTGGCGCGTGCGGACAGGCCTTGAATTCTATCCGGGTTCGCTGAGTTTTTAGCAGCATTATTATTCTGGAATACTTACCGGCAGGGACACATTCAGTGTCCCTGTATGGCTTTTACAGGAAGTCCACATGTTATTTGAATCACTGAGCGCAGGGCTGTCACTGGGTCTGGCAACAGGTTTGACCTGTCTTGCTTCCTGTGGTCCTGTATACGGAGTCTATCTTCTGGGGGAGAAGCGAACCGGATTGCAGGCATTATGGGTGATCCTGAAACTGAATGCCGGAAGGTTCATTGCATACGCGATATTCGGAGCGCTTATAGGACAGCTGGGAGGAGTAATTCCTGCTTCTGTCAGAACTCCGTTAGTCCTGTCCGGCTATGTATTCTTCTCGGTATATCTTCTTCTTACAGTTGTCAGAGTAAGGAAAACCTGTTCGGGATGCCATGCAGGAAAACTTCTCAAGATTACCAGAAGCGCTTTCCTGCTCGGGTTCCTTACAGGATTCTCAATTTGCCCTGCTTTTCTCATTGCTATTACCAGCGCTTTTAATACCAGCGGTCCGATCAGCGGTATGATGCTTTTCATCGGATTCTTCGCAGGCACAACTGTATACATGCTCCCCTTTGCAGTATTCGGTCTTCTCACTGCGAAGGACTGGGTTACAAAAGCGGCCAGAGTGATTGCCGTTGTCGTTGCCATCTATTTCGGAGCGATTGGAATCAGAGGATTTGCGCAATGGATATCGCAATTCTCCACGCGACAGGAACTGTCTGAAATGGTGGCTCATGAATCCCATGAAGATGCAGACATATCGATATTCTCGGTTGAGGATTCCGATACACTGTACGTTCTGACATTTGCAGAGGATGAGCAGGACAGAGGAATTGAGCTGGCTGAACAGATAAGCGGCGCAAATCTACCTCCATTGAAGGTTATCCTGTTTAACAAAGATCAATGGCTTCGGCAGATCAGCTCAGTTCCGGAGCTGTCCGCCGTTATTACACCTTTATGGATCGATTCCAGATCAGGAATTGAAACCTCTCCCTGGCAGGACAGCGTCTCGGTATACCTTGAGAGTATGAGAATGAGAACCTTCGCGGTTGAATACGAACCCTGGTGTTCCGAACGCGGGTATGGAGTACAGTCGTTTCTTGAAATGTATGCTTTTCGCTGTCATCCAGACTCAGGATTTACTTTCCTCATGCGGAATCCTCTGGGGTGCGGTCCTGATGATTGTTCTTCCTGCGATATAACTCATTAGATTATATATGATGTATACTGAAAAATTATCTGAAGGAGATCTGATGCCAGGTAAAGCTTCATGCGGGTATTCCGGCCCTAAAGTCAAATCAGACTGCAAAATTACCTACGAATGCACTGATACAGAACTTTCGATTACCATTAGCGGCAGCTCTTTCCCCGATCTTATTGAGGAAGCAGTCCGGAACACAGCGGAGCGGATGGGAATTGCAACAGGCTGTGTCGATATAGAGGATTGTGGCGCTGCCCCGTTCGTTGCCGCCGCAAGATTCGAAGCAGCCTCCCGTTCAGTACTCGGAAATGATTTTCCGGCTTTACCTCCTGCTCTGAATATCACTCCATCCGAGCGGTACAGACCAAGAAGATCAAGGCTGTACGTTCCGGGAAACCGTCCGCGATTCATGGAGAAATCGCTCTCATCCGGGGCGGATGCCGTAATTCTCGATCTTGAAGACAGTGTGTCTCCTGCCAGGAAATTAGAAGCCCGTATTCTTGTAGCTTACTCGCTGCGGAATCTTGATTTCGGCGGGATGGAAGTAATGGTGCGAGTCAATCAGGGCGAATTGCTGATTGACGATCTTGACTGGATCGTACCGCAGCCTGTTCAGCACATACTGCTGCCAAAGGTTGAATCTGCGGACGCAGTTTCTTCCATAAGGGACATGATTGAGAAACTCGCTGAGATATACTGCAGGGAAGCGCCACTCTGGCTGATGCCGATAATAGAGAGTCCCCTTGGAATTTTCAACGCTCTTCAAATTGCCATGTCGGTTCCGGAGGAGTCGGTTGCGTTAACGCTTGGACTGCAGGATCTTTCTGCGGAGATGGGTGTTACACCAACTGCTTCGGGAACTGAGAGTTTCACGGCACGGAGTTTGATAGTCCTTGCCGCAAGAGC
>DAOWNO010000308.1 GCA_030642525.1 Candidatus Aegiribacteria sp. | reverse complement strand
CATGTAGGGCAGGGGCCGTGAGCGAACAGATAGAATTCGGGATCATACTGCGGATTGGTATGAAGAACTTCAACTTCGAGTCGAATCAGCTCACCTGATTCTATCAAAGGAAGGCCTGTTTCAACATCGTAGAAGGTGTCCGGGGAATCGCATTCCCATGCAAGATCATCCCCCTTGTAGATCTTCATCGACTGGATGAAGACTTCCTGTGGAATATCCGAGTTAAGGGAATATTCCGCTGATGTGATGTGGGTGAGAACCCAGCCTCCGTGCAGACTGACGTCATCAAACCGCTCAACGATGGCTCTTCTTGTCCTTATATCACTGATAGGTTTGATACCCGGGTTGAATTCCCCGTCATGAACTACATCGATATAGAAATCCGCGAAAAGATTCCGAACCACCGTTACAGTACATATTCCTGTTGACGGATCATTTTCCATAATCACATCAAATGATGCCGATTCATTCGCAAGATGCCTGTACCAGAATTCAGGAAGGTTGCCGCTCTTTCCATTCTCATCCTCCCCCTGACTGTCAAGAGGTCTCATCTCGACAGTACCGTTACTTTTGAGAAGATTGTAAATGTGATCCGAATCACTCAGCTCGGTAGCATCCTGTACGCATCCACCGACAAGAACAACGATCGCAACTGCAATTACTAGAAGCTTTGTCATTTCAGCTCCTCCTTTCTTCACTTTTATTCTGCAGGGTAATTGCGAACGGATTATGATCGAAGTGTAACAGAATGTAACAGTATTCGGGGGAACGAAGCAAAGCCTGCATGTATGTTTATTGAATGGGGGACACCCACCAATAGAGTGGGCGTCCCATTGCTCTATTTGAAGCTGATTTCAGCTCCCAGACCGAAGTACCATATGCTCTTGTTGTAAGTACAGTCCTCATATATACCGGAGCCTTGACCCTCATCGTAGATATTATGACCACCGGCAAGAGTAACGGCCATACACTCTGTTACCGCATAGCGAAGCCCTCCGCCTATGCAGTGACAATCGAGGTTGTACTCGAAATCACTGTAAGTATCTTCGCTGCCGCCAAGATCGGATCGGAGATAGGCCAGGCCGCCAAGAAGTTTTGGGGAGAACTGATAATCAATTCCTATTCCAATATCGAGACCATTCTCGTATTCATCATTAAGTCCGTCATTTTCTCCCTCATCGGCATCCTCAACCATGTAGTAATTGAAGGTGGTGCTTAACAGGAATTCAGGAGAAAAACGATACGAAACACCTCCGGAAATTATTGCAGGAAGATCTCTTCTCTGCTTGTAGCCATCGACTGCAAAACTGGAATCGGGAAGGAATCCAGCTCCCCACCCGTTCTCGGTAACACTTGTCTCGAATTCGAGATTCGTACGGGTTTCATACTTGAGAGCAACATTAAGGTCTTCAACAGGTACAGCATTGACACTGATTATCCCGTTGAATCCAGCAGCCTCTTTTTCAACATCCAGAACCCTGCTTGATGTTCCAACCGGTACAGGGGTTCCTGTTGTATCCGGAAAGAAAATCGTGAAATCTGCCTGGCCATCATAGATCTTCAGGGCTGAAGTGTAACGACAGGCAAGAGAAAACGAACATATGTCAGATGCAGCAAAGGAAGCTCCCACTGTACCTGCAAGATACCGTGAAGTCGCTTTTATGCTGCCTTCGTTCATAAGAGCGAAGTAATACGGATTCATATTTATCGCCTGCTGAAATCCCGTCTCAATCAGAGGCATTACATAAATACCATCCTTGTAATCCAGGGATCCCCCGCCTGCGGGAACTGTAAAGGCTCCAAATACCGCCCAGTCTCCTGTTCTGAAAACAGCATAGAAATCAGGATAGAACAGCGTTGGTTCTGTTGACTGGTATGTTTCCACGGTTGTTGTATCCCAGAAGGGAACAGCATCTATAGTATAATCCTTCAGAAAGAACTCGTTACCGAAACTTATGTGAAAACCTTCTTCCAGAAATACCAGACCAGCGGGGTTGTAACTTACAAGATCTGCGCCTTCTGTTGCCACGTTTCTGGCGAAGTTCCTGAAGTAGTTCACGCTCCTGTTTGTAAGGTAATCGATGTTTCCACCGATTACTGATCCTGCGAAAACCGCAATAAGCAGTACAATAACTAGGATCTTCATGAAACCCTCCCTTTCTCAGACCCTCTGTTCAGGCCACAGACGCATCTGTGTAACCCGCAAATTATTGAAGTAATTATTCTATGAGAGGCTCACAGCGTCCAGCCATGAGGTTTCACCGCGAAATACCGGAAGAAATCATGTCACTACCTCATCTCAAAAGATTCGAACCGATCCTGAAGAATTCGCTGGAGTTGTTCGCAATACTCCTTTTCACCAGAATCGTTCTGCCGCGGTCTTTCGGGAAGGCCGCCCTGTGGTAGACCATTACGAGATGTTCATCAGTCAACCCGCATACATGGAGTTTTCCCGTGTAATGAGAAATGATATAACGAGCTCTGGCCGCAAGTCCTGAGCAACGACTCTGGGCCTCTCTGATTATCATGTATGCCTCCAAGGGCGGAACTGCGTATATGGTGTTTCCCACTGTTGGCCTGACCTGGAACATGTAGTAGGGTGCTGCTCCCGCCGAAACGAGATCATTGAAGAGGTTCTCCAGCGTGTCCGCATTATCATTTACTCCTCTGATTATCGGTGTCTGGTTGCATACAGCCACTCCACAGCGTCTGAGCAGCCTTATCGCCTCCAGAGCTTCCGCACACAGCTCCCGTGAATGAGTAAAATGGGTCATGAAATAAATCTGTACATCCCTTAGCTCACTCAATCCCTGAAGCAGCAAACGATTTGCAATCACCTCGCCGGGATCCCAGGACAACATCCTTGTGCCGATCCTGACAACCTTGATCCGGGGCAGCTCTGCTATCTTTCGAATGATTTCCATCAGACGCTCACCGGAAAGAGTGAGGGGGTCGCCACCCGTGAGCAATATATTTCGCACTTCTGGATGATCGCGGAT
>DAOWNO010000331.1 GCA_030642525.1 Candidatus Aegiribacteria sp. | reverse complement strand
TGTCGGAAAGCTGCGAGTGCTGATCAGCTGTCTTTAATGGAACAGACTCCTCTGTGTCCTGAACATGGACTGATTCGTTATCAAGAGAAGGTGCGATGAACAGCGCAAGAGCAAATACGAAAGCAGTAAGCAGAATCGTGAGTGTGAGTACAGTGGTAACCTGAAGCCTTGATATGAAGCGCTCAAGAAAAATATATAGAAGCAGAGCACCAAGACAGGCAGCGGCTTCAGACAGGCTGAGGCTGCCTGGTGATGACCTTGGAAAAAACAGGGGGAGAAACAGCAGCAGCGCCAGAACCGCAACCAGCAATCTTCCCGGTACTCCTTTTAACCGCATTTAAGTATCCCTCGTATCCGTTTCTATCTCAGTTTCCCATTTTATTCAGAGCTTCACTGATGTCAGGAATATCGATTTCCACTCTCTCTCCGGTATTCATATCCCTAATTGTGACATGTCCAGAATCAACCTCATCCGGACCGACCACAACAACGTATCTGATTGCTTTTCTGTCAGCGACTTTGAATTGTTTTGACAGATTCCTGCGGCTGAGATCCATCTCCACTGATATGTCAGCATCACGGAGACCCTCGGCAAGATTCAGAGCGAAGTTTCTCTGTTCATCGGTGCAGACAGCAAGAAAAATATCCGCGGGATGTGAGGCCGCCAGACCGTCAGGAATCAGACCGTATGTCTGAAGAAACAGTTTCAGAGTAAGAATACCCAGACCGAATCCCACTCCGGATACATTCTGGTTGCTGAACATTCCTACAAGATTATCATATCTGCCTCCGCCGCATATTGATCTTCTGTTCTCACCGCCTTTATCCAAAACCTCGAAAACAATACCGGTATAGTAATCAAGCCCTCTCACAACTCCAGCTTCAAAGGATGCTGATTCAACTCCGGCTCTATCAAGCATGCTGCTGAACTCCAGGAGTTCTGAATAAGCGGGATCTTCATCCATGAGTTTACTCAACCATGATGAATTCAGCCCCCCGCACGAGGCAAATTTCATAATTGTTTCAGCCTTTGAGCTGTCTGCAATTTCCTCGAAAAGCCACTTCTCCCACTTTTCGAGCGGTATTCTGTCCTTCTTATCAATAACTGCGAAAGCTTTCTGCATTTCAGGCGGAGTAAAACCGGATTTACTGAGAACTCCTGAAGCAAGCCTTCTGCTGGAATACCTTATCGCGTACTGCCCTGGAACAGCAGAAAATCCATCCATGATTCTCTGCAGAACAAGGAATATCTCCAATTCAGCTTCAAGACCATCAACACCAAGAATATCAAGATTGAACTGCAGGAACTCGCGGGCTCTCCCCCGCTGAGTATTCTCATAACGATAGCACAGTGGAAAAGACATCCATTTGACCGGAAAGATGAGCTCTCCCGCAGCAGCCACCATTCTGGCAGTGGATGGAGTCAGTTCCGGTCTCATAATAAGGTTCCTGCCGCCTTTGTCCGTAAAATTGTAGCTCTGATCAATTGCAAGTTCACGTCCCGATTTAGCGAGGAACAGGTCAAGCGGTTCAAGAACCGGGGCTTCGTAGGCCTCGAATCCATAAGCTGATCCGGCTTTTGCCAGCTGACCGACAATGTAGTCTTCTACCCTCTTCTCCTCTGGAAACAGCTCACGCATCCCCTTGAGAGGCTTTCTGCTAAGTGCCATTGATACCCTCCGGTTCAGTTCTTTTCGATTACAAGGTTCATGGTGTACAATAATCGTTGGAAACTCAAATGTCTTATAGTTGTTTCCGGCGGTCGTATGGTGTAGTATTTAAGCTGTAGAATTATGAACCGGAGGATGAATATGTTAAATTTAAAGTATGTGCTGTTTACTTTTTTAGTAATCCTTATTCTTATTACCGGATGTAATGAAAACCCGTTTGATCCAAACAGCTGGAACACAACCTCCAAAGATGACTTTAACCTGAAATGGAGAGTCAGCGGCAGCAATCTTGAAGTGGAACTGAAAGGTCCCTCCACCGGATGGGTAGCAGTCGGATTCGGAGGCTCTTATCTCATGCATGACGCAAACATAATTATAGGTTATTTGAGCGGGTCATCGGCAAATATCCGGGACGATTTCGGTATTACCAGCAATACCCATGAGTCCGACTCCAACCTGCAGGGCGGCCAGCAGAACGTTTCAGATAAATCAGGAAGTGAAAGTTCAGGAAAAACCGAGATCAGGTTCACAATCCCTCTGGATTCAGGTGACCTCTGGGACGTTGCTCTAACTGATGGCCAGAGTTACAACATAGTTTTCATCTGCGGAGAGGATGGAGCGGATAATTTCACTTCAGATTACAGGACTATTACAAACACGTCAATTACTCTATAAAGTACTTCCGAAGTGCGATCCTGCCGGTGAACAGCATATTTACCCTATCGCGGAATTCATAATTTCCATTTCAGTGTAAGAAGAAATTCTCAACCTTTTATCTTATCAACTGAAATCCGAATTGAGAATAGAGTTCTGAATGAATCTGCACCCGCCTCC
>DAOWNO010000079.1 GCA_030642525.1 Candidatus Aegiribacteria sp. | reverse complement strand
TTGTGTTTGTTATTCATAATCTCCTCATGGTACTATATCATGATACCATATCAAATGCAAGTCTAATTCTCAAAAAAGCAAGAAATAGATATGATTGTTGTTCTGCTGAGTGGGCTATTGCATACCGTGAAGATAATTGTCGATTCGAGCCGCAACCGGATAATTATGAAACTTAGACCCCGACTGATTCTTAGAATAAATCAAATCCGAATGATACTCCGTTAAACCCTTGTGATTTACATAATTGGGTATTATCATTCTCAAGTAAACATGAACTAGACACAAGACGATAAAAACCGAACAAAGGGCTGTAGCTGTATTGCGCTACTGTGCAAAGAATGGGTCTATGCAATCAGCAAAGCCCAGGCGTTCTCCATCAAAATATAATGACCTTGCTTCTCAACATAAATGTGATATATTGTCTTACATATAAATACATACACATACTACTTTGGAGGTGTAAACATGAGTATTGCTGTTTCTGTGAGGCTACCTGAGGAATTGGCAACTGAATTAAGCGAATTCGCAAAGATATCTGAACGCTCCAAGTCCTTTCTAATTCAGAAAGCTCTCGAAGCATATCTTGACGCCCAGGCTGATCTACAAATTTCTTTGGACCGGCTTCATGATCTAAAAGACCCTGTGATCTCTCTTGAGGATATGCGATCCGAAATTGACCTATAATGTTAAGTTCAAGAAATCTATAGCCAAGGATCTTAAGAAAGTAGGAAAACCTGAAGCTGTCAGAATTCTGACAAAAATAGTAGCTGAGTTGCCTGAGATAGCAGATTCACTCCCAGGACTTAAGGGCAAATTCGCTGGCTTAAAGAAATACCGCATTGGGAGTTACCGAATAGTATTTGCGATAATCAAGAACACAATTGTTATTACTCGCATCCGTCATCGAAAAGAAGTATATCGAAATTAACGGAGAACAAATGCATGAACCAGCCACAAATGTAAAGCTCTGAACCAGAGTGATATCTGTGCTGGTTATGCAAAGCGTTCCGCCGCGCTACGCGCGGCCCGAATGTGAATGAAAGAAATGAAAACGTCCAACTGAATGGAGTATGCCAAAGAATGTCAAAATGGGATAAGCTACTGGATATGATCCTCAGAGGATCAAGCGATGCTAACATCCCTTTCAACGATTTATGTGGTTTGCTTGAGCGACTTGGTTTTGATAGGAGAATTCACGGTAGCCACAATGTATTCAGGAGGGCTGATATCGTCGAAAGACCTAACTTGCAGAGAAGCGGAAACAAAGCTAAGCCCTACCAGGTTAAGCAAGTTCGTAATATTATATTGAAGTACAGACTTAGAGATGAGGTCTAATGGATAAGTATGAAATTATCATTTTCTGGAGTGCGGAGGACGATTCCTTCATTGCTGAAATTCCGGAACTCCCAGGGTGTGTTGCTCATGGCACTACCCAGGAAGATGCGTTAGCCAACGCAAAGGAAGCCGAAAAGCTTTGGCTCGAAACTGCTAAGGAGTTCGGAGATCCTATCCCTGAACCCAAGGGCCGTCGCCTAGTATTCGCCTAAGAAGTACAGAACCAACTGCATGAACCAGTCGCCTGTCAGGGAGATGGATAAAGGGTAACGGCACTGGTTATGCAAGCGTTCCCCGGTGAAAAAAAAGCTCTGCCAAACCTTTAACGACCCGGAAAAATGCTCTGGTAATTACTATCGCAGTATCTAAGTTGATTTATAAAAAGAATTGATGACAACAGGATATTTTCATGTTTTAGCCCTTGAGAATATTGATTACCGACTTCCATCTTAATCAGAGTTGTGTTTGCAGTAAATAATTTCCCTGGTCAAGCATAACTAACGCGTTGCAAAGAACCAGACTGAAAATCAGTCTCGCTCAACTGAACTGCGCGAGAATCAGAGTAGGGGTTACTCGTAATCTGGCACAATATCCAATCTCCACGTTCTGCTGATGCCAGAACAACAGCTGGTCGTAACTTGCTCTTGGATAAATCCGAAAATGGGAAAGCAACAAGAACTATTGAACCTGCTGCAAGTATGACCATGCCTCTTCCTCCTCCGGCCGGTTCCAGTCTTCTCCGAGCACAACCTCGCTGAGAATGGCAGTTTCAGGAATATCAGGCTCATCAATAATCGTTACTATTGCTCTACAGGCATGTGAGAGGTGAATGTTTTCCCTAATGTGTACTTTTCCATCGACTTCGATTGTGGCTTCAACAGACCTTAACATTTTCTCACCTCCATTACTTGTATATACTACGAAACTACACAACACTCTGCAAATCTAGTGACTTCTTTGGAGCTCTGAGTAAGATGGATGTCACAAACCAATGGAATGTGATTCTTTGAGAGAGAATCCAGGCATAATGAATACTATTATTCTCATGAAAAGTGATGATACCAAGAATTGAAAAAATATTCGGGGAACAATCACATCAACCAGAAACAGTGGCGACGTTCTTGTGAATACTGTTCGGGTTATGCAAACGTTCTGCAATAAATTGTGTGTACCATGAGGGTTAAGAACAGACTATGGTTTTCTCAGCAGATACGCGGCAGTTGTTCTCCACTAATCATATCGACGATTCTCTCAGCTCCTATACTGCTTTTCATAATTACATCAGCATATGATGCTTCTGCAACATGTCCAATAATGATTGCCTGTCGGCCGTCTACATGTTTCTGAAGAATATCAACAGCCTTCCCGGCATTCTCTGAGGGAAGAAAAACAACGAATCTCCCTTCATTGGCAATATACAGCGGGTCAAATCCAAGTATCTCGCATGCTCCAAGAACATCATCACGAACAGGGATTAAGCACTCCTTGATATTGATTGAGACTTTGCCGGCAGAAGCGATTTCATTCAGACCGCTGGCCAGCCCTCCCCTTGTAAGATCCCGCAGGCAATGAATATCCAGATCAGCTTCAAGCAGTTCTGATACTATTCTGTCAAGAGGTGCAAGGTCACTCTTAATAACCGTCTGGAAATCGATCCCTTCGCGAACGGCCATGATGGCGATTCCGTGCCGTCCTATATCGCCGCTTATAATAACAGAATCTCCCTCTCTCACTCTTGAAGGGCTGATATCTACTCCGTCAGGTATGACGCCCACTCCGGCAGTATTAATATAGATCCCGTCACCCTTACCTCTCTCAACAACCTTTGTGTCTCCTGTTACAATTGATACACCTGTCCTTTCAGCGGCTTCTCCCATCGATTGAACAACCCTCCAGAGGGTTTCCATGGGAAATCCTTCTTCAAGTATGAAACTGGCGCTCAGCCATTCCGGTTCTGCTCCGCACATGGCAAGGTCGTTGACAGTTCCGTATACGGAAAGATATCCAATATCACCTCCCGGAAAAAACAGAGGTGTGATTACGTGCGAATCGGTCGCAAATGCCAGTCTTCTGCCATCAGTTCTGAGAACAGCCCCGTCATGCTGAGCATCCAGAAGGGGATTTGAAAATACTCTGCGCATCATCCCGCTGATAAGGTCGTGCATTAGCTTTCCGCCGCCTCCGTGCGCCATGGTGATTTCAGGGTAGTCAGAGATGGGTATCGGGCAGCTTTCTTCTGGGATCATCGTTTGCTCCTGATTAATCTGTAGCGATAATATGCGGCACATGCTCCCTCGGAAGATACCATCAGGGCTCCAATTGGATGCTCCGGGGTACATTTACCGCCGAACGCAGGACACTCTTCAGGTTTTTTCTCACCCGTAAGAACCTGCCCTGAGATGCAGTCGCCGGACTCCTCAACTGTATGTCCACTTACACCGAAGTGTTCTGCAGCGTCAAACCTCGAATATTTATTCCTGAGTCCAAGTCCACTCTCTGGTATTGCACCTATCCCCCGCCACTTTCTGTCGATCACTTCAAAAACTTCACGCATTATTCCGATTGCTTCCGGATTTCCATTTCTGTTGACGGAGCGCATATACTGGTTTTCAACCAAAGCCCTGCCTTCCTCCAGCTGTTTCAGGCACATGTGTATTCCCTCAAGGATATCCAGAGGTTCGAAACCGGTAACAACTATCGGTACATTGTATTCCTCAGCAATAGTCTCGTACTCAACGTAACCCATTATAGAACAGACATGTCCCGCTGCAAGGAATCCCTGTACTCTGCATTCAGGATTTGAGAGGACTGCTTGCATTGCAGGTGGTACAAGAACGTGCGATACCAGCATATAGAAGTTTTCCAGTTTAAGATTATCTGCCTGCATTATCGCGGCTGCTGTTACGGGAACCGTCGTTTCGAAACCTATTCCGAAGAACACAACCTGCTTCATCGGGTTATTTTCTGCGATTTTCACAGCATCTATTGGTGAATAGACTATTCTGACATCTCCGCCGGAAGCCCTGACACCTGTCAGATCTTTAACGCTGCCAGGTACCCGGAGCATATCACCGAAGGAACAAAAAATAACATTCTTGATTCCGGCGATCTCTATCGCCTGATCGATCAGTTCAATCGGAGTTACACATACCGGACATCCAGGACCGTGAATCAGTGAGATTTTTTCAGGAAGGAGCTGGTCGATACCGTATTTAAGAATGGAATGTGTCTGTCCTCCGCACACCTCCATGATTGTCCATTCCCTGGAAACCAGCTGTTTAATCCTTTCAGCATACTCCTCTGCTGCTCGTTGATCACGGTATTCTGAAACATATTTCAAGATGTACCCTTATCGGGTATATTGTTTTGTTGTAATGTATTATGATCGCTTTTTAGTTCTTCTCTGCCAAATTCAGATATCTGCCTTAGATACTCAAAAACCTCACTGGCTTCCTCCTCATTCAGTTTATTAAGAGCAAACCCCGCATGAACAATAACCCAGTCGCCAACCTTTGCATCACTGACGCCGGCCAGACTTATGTCCCTTAAAATTCCTCCGAAACTCACTTTTCCTGTCCTGAAAATTGGATCATTTCCCTGGAATATTTCTTCAAGCCTGCCAGGCACTCCAAGGCACATTTTTAATCTCCTGTCATTTGTTCTTTAACAGATTGACCGCTGCAAATATTTGACCGGGAGCTATACCGCCATCATTCGGAGGTATTCTCCGGTGCAGAACAGGCGTGAACCCCTTTTTCCGAAGCAGATCCGCTGTTCTTTCTGTCAGATAGACGTTCTGAAAGCACCCTCCGCTCAAAGCCACTCTTTTCTCCCCTGTCAACTCAGCCACAGATACGATTCCCTCGGCAAGCGCATTGTGGAACCTTGCTGCGATCATGGATGTTCTCTCCCCAATCGTAATATCATCAATTATATCATTGATAAGAGATTCCCAGTCCAGTATCCAGGGTTTTCCCGCGGTTCTGTCAATAAGAAGATGATACGAATCATCCGTTTCCACTCCCGCAACAGCATATTCAAGTAACATCGCCGCCTGACCCTCGAATTCATTTATCTGACAGAGTCCGAGCATCGACGCAACCACGTCAAAAAGTCTTCCAGCGCTCGAAGTAGAAGGTGAATTAAGATCGTTCTTCAGCATATGTTTCAGTACGGTATTTTCTTTTTTCGAGAATACATCAGATGGAATATACCCGATTGGATCATCGAACATCTCAGACAGAAGCCCAAGTGCTGATCTCCTCGGTTCCCTGATGGCCTTTTCTCCGCCTGGAAGCCTGAATGTCCTCATATGCGCAACTCTCTCAATGGATTCCTTGCCAATATAAAAGAATTCCCCTCCCCAAATTGTCCCGTCACTTCCGTATCCCGTTCCATCCCAGGATACTCCAAGCAGTGGAGGATTTATCCCATTATCGAGCATGCAGGAGAAGACATGAGCTACATGATGCTGCACCGGAAATGCTGGAAGACCGGATTCCAAAGCATGTTTTGTGGATATATAGTCCGGATGCATATCATGAATGATCTTTTTCGCCTTCGCGTGATAAAGCGACTCTATGCTGCTCCATACTTCCTTATAAGCTTTTGCTGCCTGGGGTGTTTCCATGTCTCCAATATGCTGGCTTATAAAAACATTGCTGCCGATCGAGAGTGCCATGGTATTCTTAAGATGTGCTCCGGTTGCCAGTATGGTTTCAGATTCTTCATTCATTCTGACCGGCAGAGGAGCGTACCCTCTGGCTCTTCTGAGAATCATCTCCCCGCCATCCACCACCCGCACGATAGAATCATCAACATGTCTTGCTATGGGCCGGTTGTGAACAAGGAACAGATCCGCCAGACCGGATAATCTTTTTAAGGCTTCCTTTTCGTCAGTGCAGATTGGTTCGTCTGAAAGATTCCCGCTGGTCGCAACAACAGGCTCGCCAATCTCCTGCAGCAGAAGATGATGAAGAGGTGTACAGGGAAGCATGACACCAAGATCAGGGTTCCCCGGAGAGATGAATTCCGATAGTTTCCCGGGTGATCCATGATATTCCCTCTTTTTCAGCAGAACAATCGGGGATTCAGGGGGTTTGAGCAAATTCTGTTCCATCTCTGATACTTCGCAGAAGGATGAGATCATATCTGAAGAGGGAAACATAAGGGCAAAAGGTTTGGTTTTCCTGCCCTTTCGTTCCCTTAGAAGCAGGACGGCTTTGTCAGAACTTGCGAGAGTAATCAGATGAAATCCGCCGAGTCCTTTTACTGCAACGATCTTACCATTGAGTATCGCGGATGCTGTTCTTTGAATCGCATCATCTCTCTCCGCGATAATTTTTCCGCTCCGGTCCCAGAGTTCAAGATGCGGTCCGCACTCCGGGCATGCGTTCGGCTGTGCGTGAAACCTCCTGTCGAATGGGTCTTCGTACTCTTCGATACACTTCTTGCACATAGGGAAACCAGCCATTGTCGTAGCAGGTCTGTCGTAGGGAATTGAATTGATGATGGAGTATCTCGGACCGCAATTGGTACAGTTGGTAAACGGATATCGATACCGTCTGTTTTCCGGGTCCATTATCTCTTCCAGACAATCAGCACATGTAGATATATCAGCAAGAACAAGAGCTTTTCTCTCCCCTCCGGTACTCTTCCTTATCTCAAAACCGGTGTATCCGGCAGGATCCAGATATTCTCTTGTAATATTCTGTATGATGGAAATAGCAGGCTTTTCTCTTTCAACTGCTTCCCCGAACCTCCGGAGAACTGCTTCTTCTCCCTCCACCTCGAGTATCACGCCGGCTGAAGTATTACATACCCAGCCGGTAACATCGAAACTGTCAGCCAGCCGGTAGACGAAAGGTCTGAACCCGACTCCCTGTACAGCTCCGTGTATTTCCATTCTAAGACGCTTCAAATCAACTGTTCCGGACTTCCATTCGGGGTACATATCCTTCTGAATATAGCGTATATTCTACCATCTTAAGCAGTTTCAGACCATACACCGATCGACGAGCGGAGCTTAATGCACGAACTATCCCTTGCTAAAGACATGACGAGGATCATTGGTAAAGTTCTTGGAGGATGCAGACCTCTTGATACCGTAAACATTACTATTGGCCCGCTCTCTGGAATATCTCCTGAGTCCCTCCGGTTCTGCTTTACCGAAGTGGCAAAGATGGAGGGATTCGGTGAACCCAGACTTGTAATAACCGAAACTGAAGCAAAACTTATCTGCCTTGACTGCAACAATGAATACAAGGCAAAGGAATTTTACCAGGGCTGTCCATCATGCGGTTCCTTCAGCAGAAGGATACTATCAGGAAGAGAATTCACGGTGGACAGTGTAGAGATAATGGAAGGAACAGACCCATATGTGCGATGATACCACAAAACAGACAGTGGACATCTCAACCCCCGTCATGAATAAAAACGACCGTTTTGCTGCATCTAACAGGAAAATTCTGAGCGGGAAGAATATTTTCACGCTTAATCTTATCAGTTCTCCGGGTGCCGGTAAAACCTCTATTCTCGAATCAATGACTCGTTTCTTCGGATCGAAGATGGCTGTTATAGAAGGAGATGTGCAAACTGACCGCGACGCGGAAAGAGTCAGAAAAGCAGGATGCCAGGCCTGGCAGATAGAAACCGGCGGTGCCTGTCATCTGGATGCTGAAGCAGTTAATCACGCTCTGGGACACATGGATCTTGAATCGGATGAACTCGCATTGCTTTGTATAGAGAATGTGGGGAATCTGATCTGCCCAAGCGGTTACGATCTTGGTGAG
>DAOWNO010000206.1 GCA_030642525.1 Candidatus Aegiribacteria sp. | reverse complement strand
GTCATTCCAATGGCGCCCCACCAAGGGTGCTTCGTCTCAGTCTTCGCATCTCGCCACGGGCGTTACCCCGCCGACGTGCGTGAGAATTGTCCGGATAGGCGATACGTTTAGCGGATTCTACTACCACGACGGCGAATGGATACAGGAAGGTTCCTCCGTGACCATCCCGATGAGCGAGAATGTCTATATCGGATTGGCGGTCACCTCGCACACGATAGACGACCTTTGCACTGCAACCTTCGACCGTGCCTGTTCCGACGAGTTCCTACCAATGGACCTCGTTGACGATAAAGTGATCAATTTCATCGATGCGGGAATTTCAATCCACCCATCTCCAACCGAAACTCCATCCGGAAGAAATCCCTTTTCTTTCGCGGGACTTAGCAGTATGCTGTCAATGATATCACGCGTAGTGATGAAACCTGTCCAGTCGCCGTACTCGTCAAAAACGGCTCCCGCTTCCTCATCGGAATCCCTCAGGCCCCTCAGAACGGTTTCGAGCCTGGCATTTTCCGGGAAGGATGGCAGAGGATGCAGAGTAAGCGAGTCTTCTTTATCTGACAGCAGATACTCTCTTGAATCAACATAACCGAGGACTTTTTCAACCTGACCATCCAGCACAGGATACCTTGTGTATCCTGTACTCTCCATGATTTCAGTGAACCTGCCGCGGGTCCATCCTGTTCTGAGAACAGCTACATCCGATCGCGGTTTCATTACATGAGTGCACTGAGATTCCTCCAATGTCAGAAGATTCAGGGTAGCTCCCGCTTCCCGACCGAGCAATCCCTCCGATTGTCCCAGTTCAACAAGCGTGATGATCTCCTCATGTGAGAAAGTTTCTCCGGGATGACTATCTCCGCTCAGGCGGGATATGTATTTCGACACTCGCGAAAGAGTTGAAGCAACCGGAGTGCATAATCTCAGATAGACAAGCATTATCGCAGAACTTCTTGAAGCCCATTTACCCGCATGCGATACAGCGAGAGTTTTAGGCGATATTTCACCAAAAACAAGCAGAAGAAAAGTCATCAGAATCACGGACAGCGCCAGACTCAAACCGGTATTCTCCGGGAATAGGTCAGCGGTAATACATACGGCAAGAGCTGACGCAATTACATTTACAACTGTGTTTCCGAAAAGTAAGGCAGAGAGAAGTTTCTCCGGGGTGGAGAGCATATGTATCACTCTCCTGCCCGATTCGGTTTTTCGAAGTCTTCTTTTCTGAAGCCTGTCAAGGCTGAAAAAGGCTGTCTCGGTTCCGCTGAAGAAAGCGGAGAGAATGAGGAGTATTACAAGAAAAGCGTATCTCAGCTCCCTCTCCCCCTCCCAGTTACTCCTTCCGGAAGAGAATCCAGCATGAAATCTTCGATAAATATCTTGCTGAAATAACCCTTGCTCGAATACGTAGGCTGCAGAACAAGTTCCAGACTGTATTCCCCACCCACGACAGGCAAACCTCTTGCGTTGCGGCCATCCCACTGGAGATGCAGTTGTCCAGCGGAGAGCCTTCCTTCAAAAAGACGAAATACCTCGGATCCGTCAGGACCGGTGATAATCGCGTCCAGAATGGATTTCTCGGTAAGAATCCCGTCTAACTGAAAACCTCTGCCGGTTGATTCTATTGTAAGGTCAATCAGATCAGCGCCGATCCAGAAATACCTTGCACCCTCTCTCTCGGCGACGAACATCTGGCCGAATCGCTTCCATATGGCCAGACCTGTTGGATTTGTAAATTCCCTGTCATCGTGCCCCGCACAGCCAAAACTGACAAGGTACTCAAGATCAGGAGTAAATTTGTGAATAGTGCTGAAGAGACTATCTGTAACCCAGACGTTCCCCCAGAAATCAATGGCAGGATAACTGAAAATTCCTCCCCCGCAATCATCGATACCAGCTGATTCAATAATTATGCCGTTCTCGATTTTCACAAGGGTTGAGCCCTCATCTGTTACTACGACAATGCTGCTTTCAGCATTATGGAACCAGGTTTCCATTCCTACTGCGTAGACACCACCTGGAGTATCCAGTTCAATAACAGCTGGAAGCGAATCCGTAACAGAAGAATAAATGAACAGCGTATTTCCTGCACGATCAGTAATGTAAACCCTTCCGCCACCATCGATCGCAACATCCCAGGGTTCAGTGAAAGAGCCGGGAATGCGTCCGTCAGGAACAAGTCTTGATCCATTCCTCCGGAGGATCATCACACGCTGGTTTCCCGTGTCAGCCACCAGAACCATGCCTGACGGGTCAGCAGCTATCCCGTGAGGTTTTCGAAGTTCATCTTCATCCGAACCGATACCGCCATACAGGCCAAGTGTGTACATATCGGCATTATAGATGATGTGTCCGGTTCCGGAATTCACCCCGTATACTGCCAGTTCATCATCATCCGAGGTTCCCGGACTATCCCAGTCTTCGAGTTTCACGCATGCGAGTCCCTGTGGATCATCAAATCTGACGAGACCCCCAAGGAGAATCGCAAGCTGTTCATTTCCTGCCCTGTATATACCCATGCAGTGACCGAATGGAGGATATACAAGAGTTGTAGGAACAGCGGGATCAACAAAATAATTCAGCAGAAATAGCAAAATAAGAGCTGTCATTTTTCAAGCCTTTCGTAAATCCAGGCGGATCTCAATACCTTTTTCACGTACATTCTGGTCTCCCTGTACGTTATCTGCTCTATATAGAGCTCAGGGTCTTCAGGGTTCCATCCGTGCATGTTAACCCATCTTGCGGAGTTCTCAGGACCGGCATTGTATGCAGCCAGGAAAAGAGAAATATCATTGTTGAATCTGCTTCGCTGCCTGTCAATGTATAATGCTCCATATGGAACTGAAATGACAGGATCAAAGAATTCATCCTCCTCAAGTCGCGGAAGACCGTACCATCTGGAGACATCAAGTGCAGTTCCACGCATGAGCTGTATGACTCCGCGTGCGCCCGCTCTGGAGATCACCAGTCTGTCAAAATAGCTCTCTTCTCTCATTATTCCCTGCAGCATACTGGCTTCAAGGGCAAGCGTATCCGTAGATGCCTGAGCAAGATCCTTGTACGGAGATGGAAAATAGAAGCACAGCAGTGAATCCGGCAGCATAGAATGGGCTGATTCCCGAAACCCCTCATCAAGCACCCGAAGCATACTCAGTGCGTTTCCGTGACGACCCATGAGCGAAAGCGCAACTGCCCTCTGCTCAAGTGAACCTGTTGATCCTCCCTCAAGCATTTCCACCGCCGCTACACCATAGCCTTCCGATGTGAGTTTTATCGCAAGAGAACACGCAGTATCCTCCAGCAACCTTATCTCAGGAACAGGAAAGCCTTCTTCTGCAGTAATTCCGAGCCTTCTTGCGGCAAGCATTCCATAGAATTCCCACAGGTGCTGCTGAGCAACCTGGTAGAGGAGAGAATCCCGCAGGTTGGCAAGGCCGGATTCACCCGCAAGACGAGCTCTCCAGAAAAGCATTTCATCTCTCCAGTACCCGGACGGCCAGAGTTCGCAGCCCGCCTCCCACAGCGAATCGGCCTTAACAGTTCTTCCGGACATGTACAGTGAAAAACCACCCCGCCAGTGCGCCCTCTCATCACCATCCCACGAACCGGATGTTCGCAGCGATAAAAGATAGGCTTCAGCTGCATCAGTCCATTCCTGTTCACAATCGAAATATTTGCCTGCATTGTAGGCGGCTTCCCTGGCTTCCGGATGCCATGGAAATTCAGAAGCAAAGATTAAATATTCCGGATAGTAGACACTACCCTCTCTGCCAGCAGCTTTCAGAGCATGTGCTCTGAACAGAGCGGCTCTGGCTTTCAGTGAATCCGGTGCACCTTCGTTGAACGAATCACATAATCTGATCAGATCATCGTATCTGCGCAAATCAAACAAAAGAGCCATTTCAGTTCCTGCTCTATGGAAGGAGTCACCGTTTTCAGCATATGAGAGTGCAAGTTCAGTTTTACCCTGGGAAACAAGGCAGTCAACTGTTTGCCAGGATGGAACATAATTCCCGGCATACCGCTCCAGAATTTCGCCAGTCGCGATTACACACGCCTCTCCTCCGGTAAGTTGAATATCAGACCAGTATTCAAATGACCCGGAACCTTCAAACGCCAACCTTGAAAGTAAAAGCGGTTCAACAGTTACCGTCCCGTTGCTGATTGTATCCAGAACCTCATCCCACCAGACTCCAGCCGTATCACTGGAAACCTCGAGTTCCCTCAGAACAACAGACATGACCGATGGAAAAAGATCAGCGACTGAAGCGATCAAACGGATATCGGATGGTGTCATCGATCCAGGGGCAGCAACCATAGCCATCGCGAAAATTCCGCCCTGTCCGTCTGGGATGGGTAGAATCATATCTTCATGCAGGGAATCAAATTCGCAGGTAAGCCATGCTTCAAGCAGGGGGGCATCAGGCGGCAGATACGCCAGAGCTTCAAGGGGAAGTCCGGCAAGATCCAGCGCCGAGATCTTCCAGCCGCCCAGAT
>DAOWNO010000122.1 GCA_030642525.1 Candidatus Aegiribacteria sp. | reverse complement strand
TCCATTCCGAACACGGAAGTTAAGCCCTCCAGCGCCGATGGTACTAGTTGGGTAACCTTCTGGGAGAGTAGGACACTGTCGGCTTAAATTTCGCGAAGAAGACCCCCGGGCCCCAACCCTCCCGGGGGTCGTAAAGTTTTACATCGTTCAGGGCTTCCAGTAGATTAAATATGCGGTTGGGAGGGTTGCCTTATGCAACTTGATGAGGTTATACCTCACCCGATCGCCTTTCTTCTATTCAGGGGATCATAATGTATCTATTCTACATTGATGAATCTGGTAATCCGAATGGAAAAAGTAACGATTCTTTTCATCGTCAGAATTCAGCGTAGCTGAAGTTTCTGCCCCCGAAATCACCAAAGAATATCAGGATCAGAACCGATAGGTAATAGATCGACTACCTTGCGGCAACAGGCATGAAGGCAATATCCATCCGATGTTTTCTCCTTCGCTGGAACCATTCTATGACAAAGAGTCCTATACAGGCGATCATCAGCGGCCAGTTGCCGAAATGATCTGAACCTGGAATGTACGGATTACTGAATATCATTCCCATGAAGGAAATGGCGAAAGGGATGGAAGGAGCCCGGAAGAGTAACCAGGCCAGAGAAACCATGAAGAATGTAAAGAGTATGGCATGGATGTCCCTGATACCTGGAAAGCTTCTATTCTGGGCTACAACCGCCCCGCTGCTTACGCGAATCCTCCTGTGTACTGTCCTCGGTACGAAAAACAATCCATGAAAAATACCCCAGCCGTCGATGTTCAACAACAACCCTTGCGTATGGGGGCGGACTCCACTTGCGACACTTAGGTTCTATACCACCATATTCTGATTATGATATCCGAATCCAGCAGAGCTGAAAAGACGATTCTGTGCAAGCTTCTCAATGAAGTGGATGAACTTTCACCAGTGAAGACGTTGACCGGGAATATTTCCGGCAGTATCCTTGTATTAAGTTGAAGAAACTGAGAAAAAGAAAACAGAATAGTGATAACACAGTCCCGAGACACCTGTCCCGAAATGGAAGCAGTTCTGATTTCTTTAATTCGCATGCAGAGCATATCTGAAAGAATTTCCAGAGTGCTATAAAGCTGTCTCGTCGCGCAATCATGAGAGCCAATCCAGCTCTTAGTAAAAAAGAATTGAATTACAAATTCGTTGCCTATCAATATGGAGAAAAATTAGCAGGACTTCTCCGGGAATATATGAGAACCCGGTCATTGTGAAAGATCCTGACATACTAAAAGCTACAGAACCTGTTGCAAAAGCCTTTGATGATGCCGGCTTTGATGCAGTATTGGGTGATTGAACCGAGTATTCGGAATGAGCGAGATCGGAAATCCTCCGAGAAACCGCTTATAGTGATCCGTTCCATGCGGCCTGCTCCTCCGGACGCTTATCACCGCTTCAAATCCGGCAGTCCGTAACGATGCCGTTTTATATCTGCAGGTTAATTCCTCTTGCCTCTGCATAATCCAGTTCACAGTAGTCCATGTATATGCTTCCTGGAATTTTCTACATAACAGAAGCGAACGTGATCTCCCCGGATGTAATTAAACCTCTACCTGATAACGGTAATCTTTGTTACTGCCAGCAGATCGCCGCACGATGCCCTTACTATATAAGTACCGTTACCAACGGTCTGCGGCACTGCCCACATGAAACTGTGTGCTCCCTCTATGAGATGACCGCTGTGAATGACTGCCACACGCCTTCCTGAGAGATCATAAACAGATATATCGGCAGATCCGGAAACCATTGTATTCAGATCAAACGACATGTGTGAAAGAACCGGATTCGGTGTCACCGTAGAAAAATGCAGCCCGGATGAAATGTTTCCCAGATCTTCTGACTCTTCAATACAGGTGAAATCCTCCGCAATACGAACAAGCCAGACTGATGAGGAACTGCCGAGTGAGGTAGTCTTACCTGTAAGGATGTACCCGCCGTCAAGGGTCAGATCCATCCCGTTAAGATTCTCAATTCCTGAACCACCATAGATTTGACTCCAGAGACTGTCACCATTTGCGTCAGTTCTGATTATCCAGAAATCACCGTCGGTGTCCCCGAAAGATTTGGTATATCCGCCCAGAAGGTAGCCGCCACCCGGAAGCTGAAGAATAGATGTACCATTATCATAATTACTCCCACCATAAGTATGTGACCACAGAAGATTGCCGGAAGCATCAGTCTTCAGCATATAGTAATCTGTCTGACCGGCACCTGATGACATTGTATACCCGTTAACGATAAATCCGCCGTCCGCTGTGCATAGCACTTCCTTACCCGAATCCCAGCCACCCCCGCCGAAAGTCCTGTTCCAGATCATGTCTCCGTCATCATCGATTCGAATCAGCCAGACATCCCAGCTGCCCGCGCCCGATGATGCTGTTCTGCCTGAAACAATAAACCCGCCGTCCGGGACTGCTGCTGCCGACCATGCCAGATCATCACCCGCTCCTCCATAGGTTCTTGTCCAGAGAGTGTCACCGCTGGAATCAGTCCGTATAAGATAGAAGTCCTTGTTACCTGCTCCGTAAGAATTTGTATACCCGGCTATCATGTATCCATGATCAGGGGTAATCACCACTGCTTCACCCTCATCGTTCAGGGAACCTCCATAGGTTCTTGTCCAGAGAGTATCTCCATTGCAATCGGTTCGGATCAGATAGACATCCAGCCCGCCAGAACTGGTATGCTCTTCACTGCTGCCGGTAATGATATAGCCACCGTCTGCGGTTATCTGTATCGAGTACCCTCTGTCGCTGTACTCCGGTCCGATGATTTTGTACCAGAGCATATCTCCATCGCCATTTGTCTTTACAAGATAAACCTGAAGATATATTGAACCACTGATGTAGGAATTTGACAAACCAACAGTAATGAAACCGCCATCATCCGTGGCTCGAACGTCATAGGCATAGGCCCAGAGCCATCCACCGAAATAATTGGTCCAGAGCGTGTCCGGCTGCTGACCGTGCGTGAGACCGGCAATGAGCAGCGCTGTAAGAATACAGATACTTTTCCCGGATTTCATCATTTTTCAAACTCCTTACATACCCTGCCTCATCCATATTTCACTGACTCAAGCAGGAATCCCGAGGTTATTTCTGTTCTGTCAATATCAGCAGGTTCCTAATTCAAACAATACTGAATTAGAATAATGCATGTACTTATTCCTGTCAAGCAACAGTTCTTCAGTGAATCAGAATGACCCGGGGAATACTGAATTAATTCCGCATGACTACTTGACGAGAATGAATGAATATACTATTCTTATTCAGTATTATCTGAATAAGAAATTGTTAATGAATAGACGGAACGGTAAATATTACTGGTTACAAAATATACTGAGCATTATGAAATTGCAGCGGACAAGTGTTGCAGCAGTACATAAGGTCAGAGTTTATATGGAGGAAGTATGTGGAAATCAGTGTTGTTTCTAGTATTTGCAGTATCATCAGTTAATGCCTCTGAAGCGCAGAAAGGTTCAATTTCAACAGGTATCAGTCCGATCACACAATCTACCGATGACAGGTTCGATACTCCTCCCGACCAGGCGGGATTCCCGGTAGCTACAGGTGGTTCTACAAGTGAATCGTGTCCGCAGGTCGTTGATATCGACGGTGATGGTGACCTGGAAGTTCTAATCGGTTCCGGAACGAGTTTCCATGTTTACCATCATGACGGTTCCATGATGAGTGGTTTTCCCGTAGCACTGGGCTGTCCCGCTTACTATACAGCAGCTGTTGGAGACATAGACAATGACGGGGAATTGGAGATAGCCATAGCAGGTCAGCGTTCAGATCTTTACGTTTACAAAGCGGATGGTTCGCTAGAGACAGGATGGCCTCAATATCTGGGAGATGATGACGGCGCGGCCTGTTCACCCACGATGGCGGATCTGGATGGTGATGGAGACCTGGAACTGATCATTGGTACATTCAAAGATCTGAATGGCAACAATGACTATATAGAAGCCCGCGTATATGTTTTTCATCATGACGGAACTCTTTTCGAAGGATGGCCCGTACTTGATGTGGATCAATACGCTGTCCATGCCACTCCTGCGGTGGGTGACATAGACAACGATGGTGATCTGGAAATCATCACTGCTGGAAGAGAAAATCAGACGCTGCTTGCATGGCACGCTGACGGTACAACCGTTAACGGGTGGCCTGTGCAGCTGTCAGGGTTTATAGAGGCATCGCCGACAATGGCTGATGTCGATAACGACGGTGACCTGGAAATCTTTATAGCCACTTCAGCAGAACGGGTATACGGTGTGCACCACGATGGTACGGCAGTGACCGGCTGGCCCAAGAACATGGGTGGCGGCAGTATACAGCACAGCTCACCTTCAATTGGAGATATCGACGGTGATGGCGACCTGGAAATAGTCTGCGGTTCAGCCCATAACAATGTATATGTATGGCATCACGACGGTACTGTAGTAACCGGCTGGCCCCAGTCAACCGGAACTACCGGAGCTTTTGCGCAGGGTACACCTGCTCTGGGAGATGTTGACGGCGACGGTGACATGGAGATAACTGCCGGAACATATGCCGGCCTCTTTATCTGGCATCATGATGGTTCACTTCTGCCATGGTTTCCTCTTTACACCGGATGGTCAAGGTCGTCACCAACCCTGACCGATCTGGATCAGGACGGAGATATAGAAATACTTATCGGTGCGATGAATAATAATCTTTACTGTTGGGATATTCCTGAAACTTACGATGCAAGCCTGATTGAATGGGACACGTTCAGGAACAGTCTGCTGAATACAGGCCTGTATGAAACTGATGGTGTAGGAATCGTCGAGGATCCAAAAATATTCGATACAGGTACGGTTAATCTCTCCCAGAACAGACCGAATCCGTTCAACAGTTCATCTGTTATCTGTTACCAGACGCAGGGATCGGAAAATGTAACACTCAGAGTGTATGATATTTCCGGGAAACTTGTAATAACACTTGTTGATGAGATTCAGTGTTCGGGAGACCATTCGGTGATATGGGACGGCAGAACTTCTTCCGGTGCTGAAGTTTCGCCTGGTGTATACCTTTACCGGCTTGAAACCGGATCTTCCGCTTCAACAAGGGAGATGATACTGATCAGGTAGCGGTCCTTTGATTGGAATACAGAAGACTGAACTGATGAGGAATCTGCTGGAACTGAGATTTTCTTCCAGATAAGAGGTTCGGATTATCCTTGAAAATGAGTGTATGTTCCGGTACTAAAGTATCTCATGAAAGCAGCATTCAAGCATCCATGGAATTGACTTGGCAGAGCGGCAGGCAGTATATCAGTTCAGTTGGAGAAATCGAGGTTCGAGGGATAAGAAAAGCACTTAAAGGGTATAATGAGATCATCAGTCTATTTAGTGATAATCATAACCTTTTCAGTTTTCTCAAGCAGTATTTCACTGCAGGTGAATCCTGATTATTCGGGACTCCAGGTTCTCAGTGACGGAACATATCAGAGTATTGTGCTTCCGGAATACCCTTGCCTTGGAATGGAAGGTGAACCGGAGCTTCCTCATATGCCCCTTAGAGCAGCAATTCCCACCGGGACCAGGGTCGTTAATGTTCAGCTCTTGAACTGCAGATATGATACCCTGCCGTCAAGATATTGGATATCTCCGGTAACTCCGCAAATCTGTTCTATTGACCAATCGGATAATGTACCGAATCCGGATCCACACATTTACAGCTCATCTTCATATTTCCCCAACCGTTGCCTTGAGCAGTGGGAATCGGGTGTGATATGGGGATTGCCGGTTTTAGTATGCTGGTTGAGACCTCTTCAGTGGAATCCTTCCACCGGGGAGATAAGAGCCCTGATCAGCGCAGAACTGCTGGTGTCTATGGAGGATGACCCCGCATGGTGTCCGGTTCATATAAGAACCCGTTGGAGCGAGGACAATTCACAAAATGTTCTGAGAAGCATGGTTCTAAATCCGGAAGCGGTCAGCTCATCCGGCGCGGTAATTGTGGAGCCGGGGCAACTGGAGTTCGGGCAGTACGTAGTAATAACCGTACCTGAGTATCAGACATCCATGCAGGAACTGGCGGACTGGAAGACGGCGAAGGGTATTCCAGCCAAGATTTACACAACCGACTGGATCGCGGGCCAGTATCCCTTTGTCGATCTGCAGCAGAGTATAAGGGCCTTCCTGACCGATTGCGTTAGTGAGGGAACTGATTTCGTTCTTCTGGTTGGTGACAATGACATTCTCGAAGCAAGGTTCACCTATCCAAGAAACAGAGAGGAATTCCTTCCATCTGATCTATATTATTCGGACAATAACGATACTCAACCCGGACTGGATAATTGGGACAGCAACCTCAACGGCCTATGGGGTGAGTGGGATGATAACCTTGACTGGCATCCGGATCTATGGGTGGGCAGGGCCTCCGTCAACAGCATTTTGGAGGCTGAGATATTTGTTGAAAAAGTACTTATCTATGAAC
>DAOWNO010000061.1 GCA_030642525.1 Candidatus Aegiribacteria sp. | reverse complement strand
GAAGAGGAGATCCGCACACTTCACAGAAACCTGGAGGAAGATAAAAGGAATTCCCATCCGGTTTTG
Source organism: Candidatus Aegiribacteria sp. (assembly GCA_030642525.1). GTDB lineage: Bacteria > Fermentibacterota > Fermentibacteria > Fermentibacterales > JCC-6 > Aegiribacteria. The sequence goes on along the minus strand of DAOWNO010000061.1, from coordinate 8,984 downwards.
AAGGGAGTGGACCCGCCTCAGGAAAATGCCCGGGCAGATTTCCGTGAATTCGTCTGAAACTTCTGGAAATCACTCTTCTGACGTATAGTCTGGCTTCTTGAAGGGCTACTTCAATGGGAAATCCCAGAGCCAGCAAAGCCGCGCATGAAGTAGCAAGAGTACAACCGGTTCCGTGAACATTTTCTGCTGTAATTCTGCTTCCCCCAAACCAGATTTTCTTCTTGCGCAAGATAAGGACATCTTCAGGATCACCCTTGATGTGCCCTCCTTTCACCAGCACCGCTTCAGCTCCCATCCGGAGGAGTGCTTCCCCGGCGTCTTCCATGTCCTGTTTGTTTCTGATCGAAATGCCTGTCAGGATTTCTGCTTCATCAAGATTTGGCATGCATAGTGTTGACAACGGCAAAAGCCTGTGTTTCAGCACTTCAAGAAGCCTGCTGTCCGCAAGAGAGTATCCGCCGCCTGCTGTCAGAACGGGATCGAGTACGTAAGGAACATTCAGCAGATCACCTTTGAGAGTTTCTGAAAGAATTATGGCATTCTCCGCAGTTCCGAACATACCGGATTTTACTGCGCTGACCGGTCCATCAGAGCATATTACTCTGATCTGGGCTGCTACTTTACGTGCAGGAACTGCTTCCCAGGAAAGAACATCTCCACTGTTCTGGATTGTCAAGGCAGTGACGACAGGGCATCCGTGGATACCCATTGCAGCCGCTGTCTTCATATCTGCTGCTAATCCGGCGCCGCCGCTTGGATCGGTTCCTCCGGCAAGCAGCAATACGGGACGAATGTCTTCAGGTTTCATTATACCTTCCATTCGGACAGCCTGCATAATCCACCGGAGTATTTACTGCGACGATGCATAAGGCGCCCGCATACTTCGTTATGATCAGTCGGTCATCCTTGAAGTATATATAATACATCTTCGTCGACCTCCTTCGCATGCCTGGTCTGCGAGCACTTCTACACCGTCTCGCTGAAATACCTGGTGAAGTATGCAGGCTGCTCTAGCCCTAAGGATGTAATGGAATTATGCTTACGGTTATATGTGAAACTATACATGCCGACATGTATATTTCCGAGTGCCGTATCAGAGATCAGCGCAGGCGCAGGGTAGAATAGTTAGATTAAAAGCTGATTGCGCAGATTACCGTTTATCGGTAATTCTTGAGAAGGCGGAAACAACAGTGCAACTGAACTTGAGAATTGTACTTGGTGGGATATTGCTGTTTCTCTTGCCTGCATCTTTGCAGGCCTCCTTTGTTGAGCCTGAAGTAGATTCCATTATCGTCTCAGGTGATATTCCTGTATCTCAGAGCAAACTTCTTCAAGGAACAGGACTTAAGCCAGGGTCTTCTCTTTTAAGGATTACGCCCGTTGGAGTGCAGAACGGCATTGTATCGAATCTGACGGTACTCGGATACCTTTCACCAGCTGTTGATGTACAATGGCCCCTCTGGGATGATGAAACAGCGATAGTAAGAGTATCAGTAGATGCAGGAATGAGAAGCCTGCTTTCCGGTCTTGTCTTTAAAGGAATTACACTCTTTTCCGCTGATTCTCTCGCAAACCTGTATCCCGGAGCCACAGGTGAACCTGTGACACCAGGAGACACTCTTGCTTTCCGGAATGCCGTGCTGAAAAGCTATAGCGAAAGAGGTTACATAAATGCGTTATTACATATCAACCTGCTGAGCTTCAGTGAAATCAAGGGGCGGACCGGAACAAACACAGGTTACAGGGCGGTTGAATGTGTAGTTGATGAAAACAGCCAGATTTTCCTGGGGAGTGTCACGGTGACAGGGCTGGAGACTGTCCGTGAGAAAGTAATAATCAGAGAATTGAAGATACTGCCAGGTGATTCTCTGAATATGGAATTGCTGCGTCAGTCCATAAGTATGATTTATCAGCTGGGACTGTTTCATGATGTTCGGTTTTCCTATCATGATTGTCCGGATGACAGCAGTGTAGTAGATCTTGTTGTCTCAGTGACCGAAAGCAGGTATCACAGAATTGATTTTGGTACGGGATATGTATCTCCATCAGCTATATTTGGCAGTATCAAATGGCTTCATCCCAATATCATGGGGAATAATCAGAGGTTTTTAATCGGTCTTAGTTACATGGAGTATTTTGGATCCAAAGTAGGACACAAGATTGAACCGGAAATTACATATGAGGAACCCTGGTTTCTTTCGACAAGATGGAGATGGCAGCTGAAGCTTGGATATCTTAATCTGTCTATACCCGGTCTTCACCAGAGGAGTTACTCGATCACTTCATCATTTGCAAGAGCTATTGCAAATCACCTGAAATTCACTGCTGGATACAGCCTTGAGTATGAGACATACAGTGACAGCGCGTCAGAGGAGGGAACCACGGAAGCTGTTTGGTATACAACTTCCAGTATTACATCATCGCTGATTCATGATACTCGTTTTCCTATCTTCAATCCCGTCAGAGGACACTGGATGATGGTGGAGGGTAAGCTGTCAGGCAGTTTTCTCGGCGGTGCTGATTACTACAGGTTCTGTAATGAAGCCAGAATATTTATCCCGTTCGGTGATGATTTTGTGCTGGCCATGCGTATGAGATACGGAGTAGCGTTTCCTTATGGTGATGATATTTCGGTTCCACCGGATGAGAGGTTCTTCATGGGCGGAGGAACAACAATTCGCGGTTACCCCTTCAATTCACTTGGTCCTAAAGATAGTGACGATAATCCCATAGGCGGACGGGTAGAGATCCTGAGCAATTTCGAAGCAAGAGCGAGGATAATCGGCAATTTCGGTCTGGTCCTGTTTACAGATGTCGGCGGTCTCTGGAATTCCCTGAATAATATCAGTCTTGAATCAACAGGTTTTGGAATCGGATTCGGGCTGCGATACAATACTATTTTCGGCCCGATAAGGGTTGACTATGGTTTTGCTCCTACATGGAGCAATTCTTTTGAAAGAGGAAAATTTTATTTTGGACTCGGTCATGCTTTCTAAATCCTCTGACAGGATTCAGTAGAATGAGATTAGTTATAAGAGCTACTTTATGGATCCGGACAACTCTTCTGGGTTTGTTTCTTCTTATCATATCATTCTACCTGCTTCTGGCAACAGGATTTCTTGGTGAGATGCTCGGGAAAGTTACCGGAATGATTGTGTCGAATGAAACTACACAGATCAGTTTCAAGGGTCTTCGTACGGATATTTTCTGGAAGACGACAGCCGATTCTGTAATTGTAATTGATAATCACGGCTTAAGGATAGTTATCTGCGGTGCTGACATACAGGGAAGCCTGCTTGACTTTCTTGCCAGCAGGCATATCGATTACATCCTGGTTGAGAGACTGGAAATCAACCTTCCACCTGAAACCGGAGAAGTTGATTCGATTCCGGATTCACTTTGCGCGATTCTTGCCAGTATTGATAAAGGAATCGTTGTAGACACGGACAGACTTATTCTGGATTACGGAAGAATCACCGATCCGTTTGGTGTTGTCCTTGATTCCATGTATCTGGATGCTGTTATCAAGCGGGAATCAGGCGTTTCGGTAGATGTGAGCACATCGCGAATCAACCTTCCAAATTTCGGGCAGATTCTTGGAAATGGCGAGATTACACTTATTGATGGTGATGTATTCACTGAAGGGTTTACCGGGATTGCTCCTCCCGGTTCATTGTTGATTGCCGGAACGCTTTGCGGTATTGAAGAAACGTTGGATGTTGGCCTGTCCGGTAGAATGACAACGGAATTCCTTGATATTCCCGTCAAACTGTCCGTTTCAACTGATGGATCGATTACCGGTCGACTTGCAGATTTGCAGGCGAATCTTGCATTCAGTAATGGTGAAGCCTTTCTGTTCGGCAGGGAAGCCAGATTTACTGTAGATACACTCACAGCCAACTGGCAGAGTCTTGTCGTGAATGGACTTCATCTTGCTGCTGATAACGCATCATTTGATCTTGATGGAAGTTATGATATCGTTTCTTCGGAATGGGACGCATCAATTGATCTGTCAATGAGCAATACTGATATATCAGAATACTTTACTGTGCTTCCTGAAACAAGAATAACCGGTTTGATTTCCGCTTCCTGTTCCGGAGACGAATATTTGAACCTTAATGGTGCGGCAACCATCGATCTCTCCGCTTCAAGTGTTGATATTCTTGATGTTTCAACACTTTATCTTGATGCTGTTCTCCTTGAAAACAATGTTGATTTCCATGGATCAGTAAGCGGTACAGGCAGTGAATCAATGACGTTTTCGGGCCGGAGTATCCTTGGTCAGGGTTGGGAACCTGTATCGTGGTCTGCTGAGGTTGAAGCCTCTTTTGGATCTCTGCTGTTTCTCGAGAAGTATGGAATTGACGGACTTCCGGCCATTTCAGGAGCGAATCTGGAATTGAATGGAAGCGGAACAAGATTCAGCATGGACCTTGATGGTGAAGTAGTTGTCTATGAATTCTGCATGAGTGACATTTCCGCTGACATGGCTTCACTTCAGGGAACACTGAATATATCCAGGGGGAACTTGGCAGGAGAAGTTTCTCTAATAGCAGATAGCCTTCGCCTCCTTTCAGACGTTTTTTATGTAACTGCTGATGTTTCCGTTGATGGGGATGATATCGCCGTTGATGGTTTGACACTTGCCGCTTCAAATAACCGAATTTACACTGGAGAGGTTGATGTAAATACAGGGGATATTACCAGATTCGCGGTGGAGGGTCTGAGAGCTACGCATTCAAAACTAAGGGTAGTAACTGATGGAGGTCTTTCAGGGTTCGCGGGAAACGGTACTGTCGTATTGGATACCTTATGGATTGCCCAGCCGATCGGTGAATTTCAGATGTCGGGAATGATGGATGACGAAAAAATGTCATTCAAGGCAATGATCGATAACTTCGACTTTTCGACATTCAGCACTTTTTCCGGCCTGCCTGCGGATATGTCCGGAGTAGGGAATTTCCAGATATCTTACTCACAGGACAAAAATTTTATGCAAGGTTCACTTGCAGGCAGAATATCAGATCCTGAGTACGGTCAGTTCTCAATGGACAGTGTGACTATTGAAATGTCGGCGGATGGAGGCAATATTTCCGTTGACGGTATCTACGCCTGGCATGATGGCGTGAGATCGGGTTTTCAGCTCAGTGCAAGCAATGTATGGAGCGGTACTGATTTCGATCTGCTTGCAGAGAAAATAGACTGGCTGGAGCTTGAGGTGAATGATATCGGTGACTGGCTTTTCTATGTCCTTCCACTTCCGATAAACACCATGGGCGCAAGTGTTTCAGCCAGAGCTGAGTATACCAGGGCAGATGATGGAGATCATTCTCTTGAGATTCAGGCGTCTGCAAGAATCAGACGGTTGTACATTACACTTCTTGGAGTTGAGCTTCTCAACTTGAATTTCTACCTGAACTATCCGGATTCAACTGAACGGGGATATAATACCCGCCTGACACTTGGAGCCGGAAGCTGGAGTTCTGGTGATTTCTCTTCTACCTGGTTAGCTGATATCAGAAATATCTATCCATTTAAACTCGGTAATTACAATATGTACGCACAACTGTCCGAAATGGAAATACCTCTTCCGGGAATTGGCGCAATTGTCGCATCAGGTGGAGTATCCATGGAGAAGGATGAATCGACTGTCAGGCCTGTTCTTGCGGGGAAATTCAATATTCTTGAAGGTGCGATAGGCATCCCTCAGCCGGTATCAGCTTCATCGTCCGGAGGTTCGGGTGAGCTTCCGTTTGATCTGGAAATTGATGTAATAAGTCTTGGAAAACTCTGGTTCAGAACGAGTTTTGCGGATATTGAAATGTCCGCAAAGATGAGAATATTTACGCTTGATCGTATACCCACAGTGAACGGGTATATCGATGCGGTCAGGGGAAGACTAACATTACTGCAGAGAGATTTCGTGATAACAGAGGGAAGAGTACAGCTCATCCAGGGGATTCCTCCAACTATTCATCTCAATGTTACCGCGGAAACTACTGTGCGCAGCATCATGAATCATGATGAATATCATATAACCATTCTGATTACTGGGGATATGGACAGTCCAGTAATCACTCTGACCGGCGAAGGGCCCGGCGGGCAGATCGCCCAGGAAGATATTCTAACACTGCTCGCCGCCGGGCTGACTTTTGGTGAAATGCAGCAAATCAATTCCGCAGCACTGAGATCCGAAGTCGAGACTGTAGCACAGACAATGCTGGGGAGCCTTCTTGCCAGGAATATCAGAAATGAGATCGGGCTGGACACTTTTGAGATATCCCCGGAACTCCTATCTGATACAACAAGCCTGGTTCTGAATGTTGGTAAATATGTACTTCCTAATCTTTATGTTGCATACAAGGGGGACGTATTTTCGGTAAATCCGGGAATATTCAGCGCACAGTACCTCTTCAGCTCGGGATTTTACGTAGAGGGATCGACCAGGTCTACAATCCATGGAGATATGGAACCCACACTGGAGATACACTACACAATCCGCTACTAGCGTCATGACAAGGTAAAACATGGATCATTTTCAGGAGTGTGTGAATTCTACCCAAAGACCTTCCGCCCAGAGGAAACTTTCAGCCGGATCAGCTTAGATGGCTGAGCTTACTACTCCGAACTGAACACAGGAGAAGTCACCGGAAGGAACATCGATATCGATGCCAGTGCAACGCTCAAAACCGGCGTAAATTTTGGTGCTGAGGTGAATTACTCAGGTAAAACTTTCGATCCCTGCAAGGGTCCGGAGGGGCACATTTACAGCGGCAGAACCAGTTTCCATGCCTGGGCAGGCACTAACCGGTTCGACAACTTCAGTGTGAACGGGAACTTCGGTGGCGGTCAATACGACTGCGGGGGTACCTTCCAGAATTACAGCTTTGCCTTCAGGATGAAACCAACCCAGGTTCTTGAGCTGAGGCTGTCCGGCAACGTGTTCATGACTGAGGACACAGAGAACTATAACTGGTCGGCAGATGAGTGGAACAACTCCATTACCCGGGAGTCCGGCTCGCTCCGTGCAAAACGTGAGACCGAGAAGAGACATACTTTTAACAGGGACGGAGGAAATTAGAAGTTTCAATTTCCTCCGTCCCTATTCTATTTTCTCAATGCTTTGACTGGCAGGGTTACATTCGTTATTGTCATTTTATGTATTGAATTGCTACTGAATAGGCAGTGCTGTAACTTGCTTCCGCTTTATTCCTTATGCAGTCTGTCTGCAAAATAAGCATGAATGCAGGAAAGGAACCCTTCTGGAACGAGGAAGAATTAAGTGTAAATCCTGCCTGGGTAGTGTTACAGGCTTATTGTTCCTGTTGAAGTCAGGGCCGGAGTAGAATAGAGGATTTTAATGAATAACTCTACCAGGAAAGCATTCTACTGGGCATCTGGACTTATATTGCTCCGTGTTCTCCTGGTGCTTGTCCTTGGAAATCCATGGTCTGCTGATGGCAATTCCTGGAGTGAATGGATCATGGCATATGATTCACCGGGGTACATCGACATGGCTCGAGACCTTTCCGACGGGGTTCACGATCAGGCCAGCATGGTGATGCCGGTCTACCCTATCTTCCTTGCAATCACCGAGTCAGTGTTCCGCCCGGACTTCGTCTTAACCATTCTGCTGCAGCAGCTTCTTGCCGGGATCGCCGGAATTGCGTGCTACGGGATCGTGAAAGGTGTCAGTGGCTCTGACAGAGCAGCTCTTATTGCTCTCACGGCCATGATTCTTGCTCCAGCAAACATCATCTGGTCGACACTTATCCTTACTGATGTTCCCAGTGCTTCGATTACAGTCTTCACCGGTTTTTTCTGGATCCTTGCCGTGAGAAGAGGATATAAGTTCAGGGAATACTTGCTGTTGATGATTGCCTGCGGTCTTTTCACTGGCCTTAATTCCATGATCCGACCCATAGGAATGATGGCGATATTCATCTACTCCCTGGCATCTCTACTCCTTGTACCACTCAAGCGGTTGAAAGGTTTATATGCTCTGGCGGGAACGGCATGCTTTGTAATTATGGCACTTCTTCCTCCAACTCTATGGAGAAATCATAACCTGACCCGATTCAACCTAAACGCCGTTTCAACCCAGCAGTCCTACGAACCCCTCAAGCGGCTGTGGATGATAGATAACAACTCGTATGACCAGTGGGTCGATTATCACACAAGTCTCGATTCGATGGCTATGGGTGACAGCGGGATCGAGTGGTCGGTTCGAGACAGCTTATACTCCCACCGCACAAGAGAACTATTCCTCAGAAATCCGGTGAAATACATAATACCGCACCTCACCAGATGGCCCAGGCTCTTCTCCACCGGGCTTCAGTCCAATTTTCTCAAGCCTCTCTATCCGGAATCGGTGCCAGTGGTTTTCTATCTGATAGTTCTGGCAGTTCAAGCTCTCTTCATTGGCGGTTTTTTATATGCCATCTTCACCCCCGCGATCAGAAAGAAGCATGCCGATCTTCTGCTGATTGCATTTCTCTGGTTCCTGGGCACGGCAGTCTCAACCGGTCCGATAGCCTATTCCAGATATTCGCTCACTTTTCTGTGGAGCTGGGTAGCTCTGTTCGGATTAAGCTTAGACTGGCTCCTCACTTCATTGAATCGCCATCGTGGGAAAGGGAAAGTGTAAACAACTCTTCTACTGTGCTCCGAATGGATTGAAGTATATATTCTCTCAACACAGTGTGTAACCTGAAACATCGCCAGAAAGCAAACAGATGATAGCCGTTGTTATTCCATGCTACAAAGTTGGCGACAGAGTGCTTTCGGTCCTTTCCAGGATAGGGCCGGAGGTTGATGCTGTTTTCTGCGTGGACGACAACTGTCCCGACTGTACAGCGGAGCTTATTCTAAGGGAATGTACCGATCCAAGGGTCACCATTATCACTCACGAGAGTAACAGGGGAGTAGGAGGAGCGGTGATCACAGGCTACAGAGCGGCCCTGGAGGCTGGAGCCACTGTGGTT